>JAGXSQ010000063.1 GCA_018333395.1 Dethiobacter sp. | reverse complement strand
TATCAAGCAATCTCTGTCCACCCCCGGCATGGATGTCATTATTGATGCTGAGGGCTGCTATCTTCACTCTAGGAGCGGAAAGAAATATTTGGACTTTCATGGAAACAGCGTTCACCAGATAGGATACAAGAATCCATATGTTATGGAAGCAGTAAAAAAGCAACTAGATAATTTACCGTTTATACCGAGACGGTTTACGGCGGAGATTGCCGTGGAGGCGGCAGCCCGCTTGATAGAAAAGACCTTGTCAAAAGACTACCGGGTGCTGTTCACACCATCAGGCAGCGCAGCTGTCGGTCTGGCCTTAAAAATTGCCCGAAAAGTTACAGGAAGACATAAGGTCATTTCCATGTGGGAATCCTTTCATGGCGCAGGACTGGAGGCCATTTCAGCGGGAGGAGAATACGCCTTCTCAAAAGACATGGGGCCGATGATGCCAGGACATATTAAGGCGATTCCTTATAATGCGTACCGCAACCTGATGCACAGTGCCTCAAAAGAGAACGTGGCTCGATTTTGCCTGGATTATATCGAATATATCATTCAAAATGAGGGAGATATCGGAGCCATCCTGCTTGAACCCATTCGCGCAACAGATGTCCATGTTCCGCCGGCATCTTATTTTCAGCGGCTGAAAAGAATTTGTGCCGCAAACGGTATCCTGCTGATTTTTGATGAAATCCCTACCGCCCTGGGCCGAAGCGGTGCCTTTTATGCCCACCAGCTTTTTGGTATAGAGCCGGATATCTTAGTGCTTGGCAAAGGGTTAGGCGGCGGTGTCATTCCTCAAGCGGCAGTGCTTGCACGTTCACCGCTCGATTGTGCCCACGATCTATCCCTTGGTCATTATACCCATGAAAAGCCTGCGGCGGGAGGTGCCGCAATTTGCGCGACCCTTAGCTATCTAGAGGAATTAAAGCTTCTCCAGCAATGCAAAAAGCTTTCCGCATACGCGTCCAAGCGTTCCGCGCAACTGTTTAAACAGTATGAATGCTTAGGTGACATCCGCATAGCAGGACTGTTAATTTGTTTTGAATTTGTCAAGAATCGCCAGACTAAGGAAAAAGACGAATTGTTGGCCGAGAGGCTGCTATATACGTGCCTTAAAAATGGTCTGTCCTTTAAATTGTCTGCCGGAAACTGTGTCCTTTGGCATCCGCCGTTAATCGTGACACCGGAACAATTAGCCTTTGCTTTTTCAGTTTTCGAAAAGGCCATTCAAGAGTGTGCCGGGCAAAGTAACCACCGGGCACTGCCATATTGACAAAGCAGCTAATTGACAAAGCTGGTCAAATCATGAATTACTAGTTACTGATAAAATTGTCATGTACCCCGCGATGCGGCCGTATTTATTCCCAGCCTGCCCTGCGCCATCTGGAAGCCCAGGCCGATGAAGATGGAAAGGCCGAATACAAGGAAAGCCACCTCATAAGAATAGGCCTGCTGCAGGTACCCCCCCAGCAATGGGGCCAGGGCACCCATAACTCCACCAAAAGTAAAGCAGACGGCGATAGCGGCGCTCCTGGTTTCCGCACCGGCGATATCTGAAACCTTGGCGATAACAAGGGTGCGCATCGCCAGCACACAGGCCCCAGCCAGGACACCCAGGCCTGCCGAAAGGATAGGGTTGCGGGAAAGAAAAATAAAGAAACAACACAAAAAGATACCAGTACCGCTAATATAGATAAGACGATTGCGGTTCAGCAGATCAGAGAGATAACCGAAAAGGGGCTGGGACACCAAGGCGCTTAAGTGGAACGCACCGATGAGGGCGCCGGTAGCGGCAGGACTACCAGCCCCAGCCCAGAAGAGCCAGAGAAAGCAGAACTAGGCCTGCGGCGAGCAGATCCCTGGACCTGCCAGAGTAATCTCCCCACAGGGAAATGGGTAACTGGCCGACCGCGGAGGCAATGGAGTAGACGCTCATAATCTGGGCGGCCTGCATCGTTGTAATGCCAAATTCTATTAACTTTTTTGTCAAGCACCTGCCCCGAGCTTCGGTCAACAATGACCCGCTTCCATGCTACGGCTATGCCGGTTTAGGGCGTTTTTCGGAAAGGCGCCGCTTTTTTTGCTTTGGCTTGGTATTGACTGGAGGCTCGGAGGCATCGAGCTTAAGTCGCAGTGCCGTCTGCAGCGAGCGCGAAAAATTTACACCGGCATCTTCTGCTATGTCGTTTAACCATTTTGGGAGCGTTACGGTTTTCCTGACAAAGTGCTGGGCTATCTCTGCACGGACAAGCGGCATATGAACTGATACTAAAGAAATAAAGGCTCCTGGCTTGTCAAGAGCAATTTTTGAAGGGTCGGTTGCAGTCGGTATTTTTTCTCCGTCTTCCTCCAGACCGTAAAGAGTCAACTCTAAAAGCTCTTTTGCCATATCCAGGGCCTGCTGCAAGGTCTCACCCTGGGTGGCCACATCAAGATCGGGGAAAAGAACGCAATAATCAAAGCCTTCCTGCTCAGGCGGATAAAATATAGCCGGGAAAATATAACGGTCTGCCATTTTGGTACGCTCCTCGTATAAGCATTGTCATTTATTTTACCACTCCCAGCTAGCTTGGCGATAAATACTTCTGAGAGTATGACCGTAAATTGATTTTTTTGGATGCTGAACAGTTACAGTGCCGAGTTTTTCATAATGTTTAAATTGATGATGCGAGCCTTTTATGCGGACGAGATACCAGCCTTCTCTTTCTAATCTTTTAATGATCTCTTTTGAGTCCTCACTCCGCATTTATAACTTGCACCATCCCTCTTACGATTAATCTTAACAAGAGCAATGCGCATTGTCAATACGTGCACGGCAAAAGCATGAGCCCATTTATCGAGCATAAGCTCTATTTGCAAATCTTTAAGGTAGTTATGCGCCCTTCAAGGCTGATCCCTGTTTACAAACTGCAGATGGTATTTTGATTCTTCTATTTGCATGCCTTGCGGGATACGCAAATACAATAGCTGCTCCCCCCCAATTACATTGAATCGTAATTGCCGCCGGGCGGCGTCCCCCAGGATTTGCGCCGCCATAGAATCCTGCCAGAATCTGATCACTTCAATTCTATATTGTTCAGGTTCGGTGATCATCAGCGTGTTTTCCGTAAGCGTGACTTCCACCGGCCGTACTTGCGCTGAAACGTCAAAGTTTGAAACCACTGTGATTTAGATGCTATCCCCAAAAAGGAAACAAGAAAGCAGACCACCTGGAAATGGCCGTCAGGCAGTATTGCAAAACGTTAAGCAGAGAGCGCTGGAGCAGTAATTAGATAACCTTGACGTTGCAGGATGAAGATGGCTTGGTCAACAGAAACCTCGCGATGCGCTGGGGGCAGATTGGCCTT
>JAGXSQ010000062.1 GCA_018333395.1 Dethiobacter sp. | reverse complement strand
TTTCCGGCCCCACAACCGGCGAACCGCGACATAGCCGGCCGCAGTAAGCGAATGAATAGTTGAGGTGTGGCAAAGTGAAGGTTTTTAAAAGCGCTGTCGGAATAATCAGCGGCTTGCCCAAAAGCGGGCTTTGTTTGCTGAGAAGTTGGGGCAGCCGGTGGACACAATTCGCCGGCCTGGGTTATAAATGTGTTCGGCTGATCCGCCGGGAGGGTTTGCCCGGACTTTGGCGCAGAGCCGGATTTTACCGCAAGCTTCCGCAGAGCGATCGCTACCGGCGTTGGTTGGAAAAGAACCGCTTCACGGAAGGGGAGAGGCCGGCCGCTCTGCGCCAGCTAGGCGAGCTCTCCTATCAGCCTAAAATATCGGTGCTGGTTCCGGTGTACAATGGCCAAGTGCAGTGGTTGCGGAGGTGCCTCGATTCTGTCCTCAGTCAGCTTTACCCTCACTGGGAGCTATGCATCGCCGATGACGCTTCCGATAGTCCGCAGATCAAACCGGTGCTCGAGGAGTACAGATCCGCAGACAGCCGGGTCAAGGTTGTCTACAGAGACACAAACGGGCATATATCCGCCGCCTCCAACTCCGCCTTGGCGCTGGCAACCGGCGAATATATCGCGCTGCTGGATCATGACGACGAGCTGACTGCAGACGCCCTGTTTGAAAATGTGCGCTTATTAAACGATCACCCGGACGCGGATATGATCTACAGCGACGAAGATAAAATAACTGCCGCAGGCAGGCGCCATTTGCCGCTGTTTAAACCGGACTGGTCTTATGATACATTTCTGGCGCAGATGTATACCTGCCATCTGGGAGTGTACCGGACGGATCTGGTTAAGGAAATCGGAGGTTTCAGGGAAGGCTTTGAAGGCAGCCAGGATTACGATCTGGTCTTAAGATTAGCGGAAAAGACGAACAGAATATACCATATTCCGAAAGTGCTTTATTCCTGGAGGGAAACCGCCGCCTCCACAGCCTGCAACCAGTCTTCCAAGCCGTACGCGCACGAGAGCGGGCTGCGGGCGCTAAACGATCATTTATCCCGGAAATACCAGCCCGGAGAGGCCTGGTGTGAGTCGACAAAATGGAGCTTTGTTTATGACGTTCGCTACAGGCTGCCGGAAAACCTTACAGTATCGGTGATCATTCCGACCAGGGATAAGGCCGGCTTGCTGAAAAAATGTGTGGAGAGCATTGTGCAGACGACAGAATATGACCGGTATGAAATTGTGATTATGGATAACGGATCCGGCGAGCGTGAAACCGCGGAATATTTTAAAACCGTGCGCGGCGACCGGATTAAAATTAGCGGCGCGCCGTACGCGTTCAACTGGGCCAGAATTAACAATCAAGGGATGGATGTGGCCTCAGGAGAGATATTTATTTTTTTGAATAACGATACTTTGGTAATCAGCGCGGATTGGCTGACCAGGCTGGCCGAAAAAGCGGCCCGTGAGGAGATCGGCACGGTAGGCGCCCTGCTATTATATAAAAACGGCGCTGTTCAGCACGCCGGAGTGGTTGTGGGAATGGGGGGCTGGGCCGATCATGTCTATAAAGGGAAAAGGCCGATCCATTACGGCTCACCTTATATATCGCCGCTGATCACCCGCAACGTCCTGGCCTCAACCGGCGCCTGCCTGGCGGTGTCGCGAAAAACTATAGAGCGAATCGGCCGGTTTAACGAGGATTTTGTCGTCTGCGGCAGCGATGTCGAGCTGTGCATACGGGCTTATCAGCACGGCTTGCGCAATGTATATGATCCGCTCGTGAAACTGTACCACCTGGAGTCTGTATCAAGGGCGAATATGCAGATCCCGGAGGGCGATTTCCGGCAGTCGGCTCACTTTTACCACGATTATCTGACCTCAGGGGATCCGTTCTACAACATTAATCTCGACCTGCATTCGCTTGCTCCGGCGGTTTTGGCGGAAGGGAGGCGAAAAAGATCTCTTTCATAGACGCTCTCGTTGAGCGCACCCGTAAAAGCAGAGCCATAAAATATATCTATCTGAAAGTATTCAGCCCGTATGTTGATCTGCATGTAAAAGAGCTGTCACTGAGCTTTGACTTAAGAGCTTCAAACTGTCGGGAGAAGCGGCTTAATTTACTGCTGCCCTCGGTGAGCAGGGAACATTTCTACGGTGGAATCGACACCGCCTTGCGGCTGTTTGATCAAATTGCGGAAACAGGGGGTTTTAATAAACGGATTATTTTAATTAACGCGGCGCCGGAGAGCAGGGAAACGGAAGAGAGATTTCCCGGCTACCGCTTAGTGTCCGCGGCAGAGGACAGCGCGGCGGAACGACAGATATTGCCATGTGTACGGGGGATGGTCTCTGTGCCGGTGGGCGAGCGCGACTATTTTCTGGCTACAGCCTGGTGGACGGCGTTTTGCGCTCAAAAAATCTCCGACTGGCAGTCCGGCCGCTACCCTGATCAGCAAAAAGCGCTGCTCTATTTGATCCAGGATTTTGAGCCCGGATTTTACCCGTGGTCCAGTGAATATCTTTTAGCCGAAAGCACATATAAATACCCGGGCCGGCAGATCGCGCTGTTTAACACAAAACTGCTGAGAGACTTTTTTCATGAAAAAGGCTACCGGTTTCAGCATGAATTCTTTTTTGAACCGAAGCTGAACGCGCAGATCCTCAAATATAGAGATGAGCTGTGTCTGGCGAATAAAAAAAAGCAGATCGTGGTCTACGGACGGCCTTCCGCTCCGCGGAACGCTTTTTCTTTAATTCACGAGTCGCTTAAGCTGTGGGCCGGGGCGCAGCCCGACGCCGGCCAGTGGCGGCTGATCTCGGTCGGAGAAAAACACCGGGAGCTGGATCTGGGCAACGGGGCCAGGCTGCTATCCAGGGGAAAACTGAGCCTGGCTGAATATGCCCGGCTGCTGGCCGAATCTTCGGTGGGGCTCTCTTTCATGGTCTCTCCTCATCCCAGCTATCCTCCCCTGGAGATGGCCGAGTTTGGGCTGCATGTGATTACCAACAG
>JAGXSQ010000061.1 GCA_018333395.1 Dethiobacter sp. | reverse complement strand
GCGAGGGCAACAGCAGACAGCGGCTTTTTATTCCAAAATCCCGATCACCAGATCTTTAAGGAAACAATCTTCAATGAAGTGGCATGGGGTCTGAAGCTGCGTAAATTTGAAAAGCAGATTATCCCTGAACGCACGAAAAAATGGCTGGAAAAATTAAACCTGAGGCACCTGGCACAAGAGCATCCCTACTCTCTCACTAAAACAGACAGGCAGTGGGTGGCACTGGCCGGCGTGCTGGCCCGGGAACCTTCCCTTCTCCTTTTGGACGAACCCACCCACGGCATGGATTGTGTCAATACGGCACACTTTATGGAAGTTATCATGGAACTGGCCGCTGCAGGCGCCGCCGTTTTAATGGTAACCCACCACCACTTGCTGGCAGAGCATCACGCCCACCGCATATTCACCCTCGAAGAAGGCAGCTGCCGTCCAACTCGTTGATGCTTCCCCATTCCTCATCATTTAACAAGGGGAGTGCCCCTGAACAATGGCAGGATCTTCGCAGCAATGCTCTAACAAGTGTGACTGACGAACCACCGGCGAGAAAGCCAGGGCAATCCATGTAATTCTGCGAATAAAGAAGAATGGTTCCCGTCTCGGGGCATCCGGTCTTCTATTTTCACGGATCTCCCAGTTAAGTACCCCGTCACCCACCCCTGTCACCCAACCTTAGGATTATCGCCTGGAGGAGATTTATTTCCCGGTCACGCTCCTGCTAGCTTTTCTCTCCAACATAGGCGGCGTAGCGCTGATGGGTCTTGGCCTAGGAATAATCACCATCTTTGCCTCGCTCAGCTCCTATATTGCCGGGGAATTGTCTGATACTCACGGCAGAAAACCGTACTTGGTGGCCAGTGTCGTTATCAGCCCTGTTATTTTTATCTCCTATCCCCTGCTACCACTGCTGGAGCAAGTAAGCCGCGAACTAATGTTAACTGTCTTAGTCGTGCTACTGGTTACCGATGGCATCGCAGATGGTGTCTGGGATACAGTCGAAGCAATTTATTTGGCGGGAGTAGAAAGGCCCAGGAAATTCAAGGCAACGACTAATTCCAATTTCGACGATAGGTTACGGCTCGCAAACCGTTAGCAATTTCGCTCCCTTTACCGCGCTCTGCGACATCAACACCGCCACATCGAGTGCCGCGATTGCTTCCGCCAAGCGCTTTGCCTGAATTTTTTGCTCTTCATCCAGATCAGCTATGGTACGAGCGACTTTAAGAATACGGTCATAGGCGCGGGCACTAAGCCGCAGCCGGGAAAACGCACGGCGCAGCAAATCACGTCCGGCGGCATCCAGCTCACAATAAGACTGCAAATGATGCGTATTCATCAGCACATAATTACAGAAACCATTTTTATGACGATGTCCTGCTGTCGCTTTAGCCCAGCCCGCTTGACTGCCGATAGCCAATAGCTTCCGCCAGATGGCGGGAGGCGATTTGCTCGCTCCCCTCAAGGTCGGCGATGGTGCGCGCCACTTTCAGGATACGGTCATAGGCGCGGGCGCTTAAGTTAAGTCTCTGGAAGGCGTGGCGCATCAGATCGCGTCCTGCCGCATCTAATCGACAGCATTCTTCAACTTGCCGTGGACCCATCTGACCATTATGCGTGATCACCTCTTGAACGAAGCGCTGGCGTTGCCTGACCCGGGCGGCCTCTACTCGCTTTTTGATTTCCCGGGACGGTTCGGCCGCTTCGGTACGGGTAACTTCTTCAAAGCGTAGGCGCGGCACCTCGACAAACAGGTCAAAGCGGTCCAGCAGTGGGCCGGACAGCTTCTGCCGGTAGCGCTGCACCTGCCAGGCACTGCAGATGCACTCTGCAGTGGGGTCTGAGAGTAAGCCGCAAGGGCAAGGATTCAGAGAGGCAATAAGCATAAACCGGGCGGGATAGGTATAGGTAGCCTGCAAACGCGTAACCGTAATTTCGCCATCCTCAAGCGGCTGGCGCAGTGCTTCCAGCGCCTCCCGGCGAAACTCCGGCAACTCATCGAGGAAGAGAACACCGTTGTGAGACAGGCTCACTTCACCGGGGCGGGCCTGCCTGCCCCCACCACATAGAGCTGCTTCCGTAACGGTGTGGTGTAGAAGGCGAAAAGGCCGCTGCGTAATTAAGAAGGCGTGGTCTTTTAGGTGTCCTGCGGCACTGTAAATTTTGGTTGTCTCCAGAGCCTCGGCCTCACCTAACGCCGGCAGGATGGAGGGCAAACAGCGCGCCAGCATTGTCTTCCCGGCGCCTGGCGGCCCTGTCATCAGGACATTGTGCCCACCTGCGGCAGCTACTTCCAGGGCACGCTTGGCTCCAGCCTGCCCCTTGACCTGTGCAAAATCGGTGGCAGCGGATTCTTCGGGCATCTTCCTCGCTGATGGCGGTACAGCGGCTTGGCCGCCATGCAGAATGCCGATGGCCTCCTCCAGACTTCTAGCTGCCAATATTTCCATGTTTCCGACCAGTGAAGCTTCGCCGGCGTTCTCCAGCGGCAGCAGCACTTTCTTGAGGCCAGCATCACGGGCAGCAAGCACCATGGATAAGACACCGCGCACTGGACGGAGAGCCCCATCCAACGCCAGTTCGCCAAGAATAGCAAGGCCCTTTTCGCCAATCAGCACCTGACTGGAAGCGGACAAAACTCCACACGCCAGCGCCAGATCAAGTTGTGGTCCTTCTTTTTTCAGGTCAGCCGGAGCGAGATTAACCACAATCCGTTGCTTTGGAAATTCCAGACCGCTATTTTTAATCGCTGCCCGCACCCTATCCCTGGCTTCCCGCACTGCGGCATCAGGGAGTCCTACAATATCGAAACTGGGCAGCTGCGAAGAGAGAAATACTTCTACCCCCACCATCTTGCCCTCAATGCCGGCTACGGTACAGCCAGTCACTCTGGCCAGCATCGACTTTTCACCACTTTCCATTTTTCTCCACTATACCACAAACACGTGTTCTGGTCAAGGGTGAAGAGGAGCCTTTGGAGGCGTTAGACATTTGTATTTTCCTGCAGGTGGCAGTATAATGGAGCTAAAAATCTGGAGGGGTGAAAATGCTAAACACAATCCAGGATGACATGAAACGGTCGCTGAAGGCCGGGGAAAAAATGCGCTTGAGCACGTTGCGCATGTTGCTTGCCGCACTTAAAAACGAAAGCATTGAGAAACGTCACGAACTGTCCGAGGAGGAAATTTTCACCGTCGTCCAGCGGGAAATCAAGCTGCGCCGCCACGCCAGCGAAGAATTTAAAAAAGGGTTCCGAGATGACTTGGTACAGGAAGCGGAGCAGGAGATTATTATTCTTGAATCTTACCTGCCTCGTCAGTTAAGCGATGCGGAACTGCAGGCTCTGGCACAGCAGGTTGTGACGGAACTTAAGGCGACACCTCGGGATTTTGGTAAGGCCATGAGGGAAATAATGCTTCTCATCAAGGGCCGGGCTGATGGCAAACGTGTGCAGGACATGCTCCGGCAGGTGCTGGGCTAAACACACCTCCACAGGTTTAAACAAGAATTTACAAAAAGTTTATAAACTGTTACTGGACGTCATAATACACTCCCCGTATAATAAATACATGTGAGGTGGTTATATGCAGAAGAAAAACTTAATCATTATTGCTCTACTCCTCATCCTAGCCGGCGCACTCGTTTATCCTCTCCTAACCGGGGGAG
>JAGXSQ010000060.1 GCA_018333395.1 Dethiobacter sp. | reverse complement strand
CAGTTTAAATGAGGGTTATTGGGATCTTTGATAATAATTTTATCGCAAAATAGTACTGGCCTTTTTTTCATGGTTATGCGACAATAGTGTGGGGTTCTATGGAAGGGGGACTAGACCACACTATGGAGAATCAGACCGATGCGCCAGTTCTGTTATGCGGAAGATATTTTACCTTGGATGAGTTGCTTGAGATTCAGCAGACCGTACACCTCTTTTCGAAGCTAAGCCGTGCCGAGTTAACCAATACACTTTGTGAGAACTTGGGTTGGGTTACACCGACCGGCCAGTATAAAACAGCGTCGTGCAAGGAGCTTTTAGAAAAACTCGAAAGGCAAGGGTTGATTAGCCTACCGGCCAAAAATGAGTATAAACGCCGTGAAAAAAAGGGGATTAACATTGGTCCGCAAACGGCGGCTGCTGCGCTTGTTGAGGGTATTGTCGTCGAATATGAGCCTATCATCCTATCGCCGGTTAGAATGACTTCCGACTTCCGACTTTGGAATGAATATGTCCATCGTTACCATACCTTAGGCTACAAGCATCCCTTTGGTGCCACTCAGCGCTACTTCATAGTATCGGGCGCCGGGCAGAAGCTGGGTTGTCTATTGTTTGCGGCGGCGGCCTGGGCACTGGAAGCCCGTGACGCATGGATTGGTTGGAGCGAGGTTGACCGCAGCCTTCGTCTAAACTTAATTTTAAACAACACACGTTTTTTAATCTTTCCTTGGGTGCGCGTAAAGAATTTGGCTAGTAAAGCCTTATCATTAGCGGCCAAGCGTATCCAAAACGACTGGCAGGAGCGGTATGGTTACAGTCCGGTATTACTGGAAACATTTGTGGATCCCGAAAAATATCGGGGTACCTGTTACAAAGCAGCAAACTGGATCTTTGTGGGCCAGACCGCCGGGCGCGGCCGCACAGAAATGCACAACAAAAGACCATTTTCCCGCAAGCATATCTACGTCTATCCCCTTCACCGGGAATTTCGGGCCATTCTTTGCGGCCAAAGGGGGGATGTGCAATGAATATAACCCGCCCTGAACGCAGACGAATACAGAGGGAACTGAGGGAACAGCAGCAAAGACAGGGCAAACAATATCCTCCTGTCTTCACCCTTCCAAACCGCAAACGTGCCCAAAGGACGACAGCAGAAGAACAGGAGATGACCCAAGCCGCTGCTGAACAGCAGCTTAAAGTAATCAACCAACTGCTGCCCGGACTTTTAAAGAAATTTTCCCGGATACCCGATCCCCGAAATCCGTATAAAATCAAACACCGGATGACAGTGATGATGCTCTATGGTATCCTGATGTTTGTCTTTAACCTCAGCTCACGGCGGCAGGCGAACGGAGAACTGACCGGCCCACAGCTGCTGGAAAACCTGCGCTCCCTTTTTCCGGATCTAGTGGATATGCCGCATCAGGATACCCTGTGCCGCCTGTTGCAAGAGATGGACATAAACCAGATCGAAAGCTGTTATCTGGATTTGGTAAGGGACTTAATCCGCAAAAAGAAGTTTCGGCAACTTCTGCGCAAAAAAAGATACCTTGTAGCCATCGACGGGACGCAAAAATACGTTATGAAGGAATGTTGGGACGAACGTTATCTTCACCGCAGGATTCAGGGCAAAGACGGGGACTATGAGTATTATGCCTACGTCCTGGAAGCGGTCCTGGTGTTTAGCAACGGCATGGTATTGCCGCTGCTGAGCGAATTTTTGGAGAACAGCGTGGAACCGGAAACGGTTGAGGACTACGAAAAATGGAAGCAGGACTGTGAGCTGAAGGCCTTCCACCGTTTAGCCAAGCGTCTTAAAACAGAGTTTCCCAAACTGCCGTTTACCCTGCTTTTGGACGGTTTGTATGCCAACGGTCCGGTTATGGCAGTCTGCCGCAAAAACAAGTGGGACTTCATGATTGTGCTTAAAGACAAATCGCTGCCCTCGGTATGGGAGGAGGCAAAGGGCCTGATGCGCCTGGATACCGAAGGGGAGTACTGTCTGAAGCGGCAGTGGCAGGGCCGGCAGCAAATATTCAGGTGGGCCAATGGGATCGAATATGACTATGGTGCTGACCGGCGCAAATGCCTGACAATTCATGTGGTGGTATGCGAAGAAGCCTTCGAAGAGATAGATCTCAAAACGGGAGGCGTTATCACAAAAACCAGCCGTCACGCCTGGCTTTCCAGCACCCCCATTGACCGGAAAAACGTCCATGAACGCTGTAATTTAATGGGCCGTAAACGTTGGCTGCAGGAGAACAACATTTTGAAGGAAAAGCGCCAGGGCTATAACTACGAGCATATCTTCTCCCACAACTGGAACGCCATGCAGGGATACCACTACCTGATGCATATCGCCCGCATGCTAAATGAGATGGTTCTCCATTCCGTTTCCCTGATTGAACATGTCAAAGAGGTCGGGATTCAATCATTCCTAAAGAAGTTCTACATCGCTATGGTCTACAGAAAGTTGGATACGGAGCGCCTCCGCCGGTTGACTCAAATTCCCGGTCAATTGCGGCTGATACCGGATGAAGACTAGAAAACAAACTGGGTAGCGTAACAAACAGACAAGATAGTTACGGATTATGACAGTACCAGTCTGCCCTTTTAGAGGCGACGGGCAGGTTACTCCCGTAAAAGCGATGAAGCAATAAACGATCTGGCGCAGCCTTGCCGGTAATTTCCGGTAAAACTTGGCAAGAACAGATACAAAAAAGTCAATTTCCGGCCTCGCGGAACTCTTAAACATTTTCACGCGTCAGCTCTGGATCGCCCGATCGCCCGATTCACTTTGACCGGACATGGCCGACCGGCGCCGGCAGACCAATGACAAGGGCGGCAATGGCAAAATTAACAGAATGAACGCTGAGCGCATGGTTTAAACTTTTCCAGATTCAACAATAACAGATCACGAAGTGGTTTTGATATGAGTCTGCCCCTCAAAAAACGGTTGCAACACGCCCGGAATAGCTATGCTGCCGTCTTCCTGCTGATTGTTTTCCAATATGGCGGCCACTGTCCGCCCTACCGCTACTCCCGAACCGTTCAAAGTATGCACATACTGCGCCTTTACCCCTGGAGCGGGACGATAGCGAATACCCGCCCGCCGGGCCTGGAAATCGCCAAAGTTGCTGCACGATGAGATTTCGCGATAAGTTCCGGCAGAAGGCATCCATATCTCCAGGTCATATTTCTTGGCCGCGGCAAACCCAAGGTCACCGCTACACATCAATACCACCCGGTAGGGCAGCTCTAAAAGCTGCAACACCCGCTCCGCATCGCAGACCAACTTTTCCAACTCATGATCAGAGCGCTCCGGTTTCACAAACTTAACCAGCTCTACCTTGTTAAACTGATGCTGGCGGATCAGGCCCCGGGTATCACGGCCGTGAGCGCCGGCCTCAGCGCGAAAACAGGCACTGTAAGCCGCATAGCAGAGCGGCAGCTGTTCGGCATCCAGAATTTCATCCCGGTGCATGTTGGTTACAGGCACCTCTGCTGTAGGGATAAGGTAGTAATCTGTTCCCTCCACCCGAAACGCATCTTCTGCAAACTTAGGCAGCTGCCCGGTCCCGGTCATGGCTGCGGTATTGACTAAAAAAGGGGGGAATATTTCTTTATAGCCATGTATCCCGGTATGTAAATTGAGCATAAAGTTGATTAACGCCCGCTCGAGCCTGGCCCCATCACCCTGGTAAAGGACAAAGCGGCTCCCGGTAATTTTACCGGCCCGGAGAAAATCAAGAATGCCCAATCGTTCACCAATTTCCCAATGAGGAAGAGGCTCAAAATTAAAACGGGGAAGTTGCCCCCACACCCGCACTTCCACGTTGCCCGTTTCCGCTTTACCCGGAGGAACTGAAGGATCGGGCATATTGGGCAAACATAAAAGCAACTGCTCTTGTTCTGCTTCGATATAACGGATCTGATCGTCCAGCATCTTTATTTTCTCTGATACCTGACGCATTTCGGCTTTTTTCATGTCTCCGGCAAGATCACTTAACCCGGCTTGGCCTATCTCTTTAGAAACCTGATTGCGGAGATGCTTTAATTCCTCAACCTCCTGTAGCATACAGCGCCGCTTTTGGTCACAGGACAAGAGACGGTCCAGGTCCGCCAATTCACCTTTCAGTTCCATTGCCTCTCTGACTTTACCTGGATTCTCGCGAATGAATTTTAAGTCAAGCATTAAATTCCTCCCCTTAGGCGAGCAACGAAATTAACTTGATGCCCGTCTGAATCGCTCCTCACATCTCCACCGGCGCTCCTATACCCAAAAGGGCCAACCCATTAGTCAGCACCTGGCGGGTGGCGCTGATTAACAAAAGGCGTGCCCTCTGCAGGTCCCCATCGCTATTTATCACCGGACACTGATGATAAAATCGGTTAAAATCCCGGGCCACATCGATCAGATAACGGGCAAGCACGGATGGCCTGTACCCTTCCGCCGAAACCTCAACTTTTTGTGGAAATAAAGCTAGTGTTTTGATCAAGGCCTGCTCTTCGGGCAGCTGTAAATTTAGGGCAGCTTCATCTGTCCAGGTTAGGCTATTCTCGCCGGCTTTACGCAGAATACTGCAGATGCGCGCCTGGGCGTACTGGATATATGCGGCTGTTTCTCCGGAAAAATCAAGAGCTTTATCCCAGTCGAATTCAATATCTTTAACCCGGTCGTTGCTCAGGTCGCTGAAGCGTACCGCTCCCAGCCCCACAGCGATCGCGGCACTTTCTTTATCGGCTAATTTTGGGTTTTTTTCGTTAATGATCTCGCGGGCAAGTCCGATCGCCCGCTGCAGCACTTCTTCCAAGAAAATAATGTTCCCTTCCCGCGTGGACATGCGTCCTTCTTTAAACCGAATCAAACCAAACGGAACATGAATGCAGTTTTGAGCCCACTCAAAGCCCAACAGCTCTAAAATTTTAAACAGTTGCTGAAAATGCAGTTTTTGCTCAGCCCCTACCACATACAGCGCCTTGGCAAAATTAAAAGTTTCATGGCGATAGATTGCCGCAGCCAAATCCCTGGTTATATACAAGGTGGCTCCGTCTTTTTTGCGCAACATCACCGGAGGAAGACCGAACGGCTCCAGATCCACGATTAGCGCCCCTTCGCTTTCCCTGGCTATCCCTTTAACCCTGGCCAACTGGATCACTTTGTCCAGGAGCTCATTGTAATGACTTTCTCCATGAAAATAATCAAAACGAATTCCCAGCAAATTATAGATCTGGTTGTAATTGTCCAAGCTCATCTGCCGAAATCTGTGCCAGTAACCATATGCTTCCGGATCGCCCTGTTCAAGCCTCTTAAACATAAGGCGCGCCTCGTCATCCAACGATTGGTCCTCATCCACAACCTGATGAAATTTAACATATAACCGGTATAGATAGTTCACCGGGTCTGCCAAAAGCTCTGCATCGCTACCCCAACGCTTGAAAGCGACGATCAGCTTTCCAAACTGAGTGCCCCAATCCCCCAAGTGGTTTATACCGAGACACCGATATCCCAAAGCCTGGTATAGCAAATAAAGGGTATGGCCAATCACTGTTGAGCGGATATGCCCAATCCCGAAAGGCTTGGCGATATTAGGAGAAGAAAAATCAATCACTACCACCTGCCCTTGCCCGGTGTTGCTTCTGCCGTAATCGGTTCCCGTCTGCAGTATCTGATCCAAAGTATCCTTGCAAAAAGCTGCCGGGTCAAAGAAGAAGTTTAAATAAGGTCCTCTGGCTGCTGCACTTTCCCAGTATACACCTCGACGGCCGGACAGGCTCAGGCTAAGCTCTTTTGCAATCGCAACCGGAGATTTTTTTTGCATAACAGCCAGAGTATGACAAGGAAAAGCCAGATCCCCCATTCCAGGATCAGGCGGAGTTTCCAGCAATTCGGCTATTCTGGCTGTGTCCAGCTGAACCATCGGCCCCAATAAGCAGCTGATCTCATCTTTATATCGAAGCATAGCGACCTCTTTTGGTAGTTTTTTAACTTATTTTAGCCCAAGATGAGTAAAATGACAAATTAATATTTAAAACTCTGATTCCGCCGGCAACCAGGATGTTATTTCTGAATCGCGGCTACCTATTCTTATGCCGTCACTTATTCAGGGTTCAAGAAATAAGGGGTA
The DNA here is from genome assembly GCA_018333395.1 of Dethiobacter sp. The sequence goes on along the minus strand of JAGXSQ010000060.1, from coordinate 959 downwards.
AAAAAAGTGCGGTTCAGTTCAGGGTATCCATCCGGCGGCGTCCAGCTTTCACCTTCTACCGTAATCGCGATCCTGCCGGCACCGCTGTTTTCCAGGGCGGTCAAAAAAAGCGCGTCGAGCAGAAGCGCCGTGTGAAGACGATCTTCTTCATCGCCAGTTTCCGGAAACAATAGCTTAAAAGCATTGCTCAGATCGATCGTTACCACCCCTGCTTCTTCGTACACTCCCAGAAGCTCCAGGTCGCTGGGAGTAAAATAGAAGGTACGGGAAATGCGCAAAGCAGCCTGGAGCAGGCCGTTTAAATTACGCTGTTCGATTTCCAAAAACCTGGCTTCCCGCGGGACCAGGTAATACCGTTCCCCTACGCGGACAGGAATAAATACCGGATCCTGCCAAAGGTGCTGCAAAAGCGGCTGCTCCAGTACTAAATCGTCACCAAAAGTATCAATCACTTCGCCATTTACGGTGAGATATATTTCCTTTATTTCAGGAAAACCGCTCAAGGTCAGGCGCAAAGAATCGAGCGGGTTGATGCTCTGGGTGGAAGCGACCGGAGCTGCCAGCTCTGGCGTCATATTCAGGAAAAGCCGGCCTGTTTCTTCGAGAAACTGCAAATCAATCCGGGCATCCTGGGGAAATGTCCGGTATAGAAAACTATCCCGTGCCGGCCCGCGGATCAGTCCTTCTACCGCGGCCCGGATACGGTTTTCCGTTTGACCAAATGATCTGGATACCGGAACCAAATAATCCCCATCACTGAAATATAGTGTAACCAAATTGGAATGAGTTGTATAAGGGCTGTAGATTGGTCCGGCAGAGGCAATTTTGTTCTCTCCCTGGTGTAGTTGATCCAGATCGATAATTTCAATATAGCCGTCTTCTCCGCCCAAGACGATAAAACGGCGGTTTCCCGATACCAGCAAGTATTCTACCCCCATAGCCACATCCCAGCGCTGAAC
>JAGXSQ010000059.1 GCA_018333395.1 Dethiobacter sp. | reverse complement strand
GGGTTGGACTCCATGATTTTAGGGGAGACACAAATCCTCGGTCAGGTTAAAGATGCTTACGCTAAAGGAAAAGAGGCGGAAACGGTAGGAGCTGTATTCCATGCTCTCTTTCGCCAAGCGGTAACTGCGGCTAAGCGAGTCCAGACGGAGACGGGCATCAATCAAAATGCTGCTTCTGTTTCCTATGCCGCGGTGGAGCTTGCCAAGAAAATCTTTGGCCGCTTGGACAACCGCACTGTGCTGGTGCTGGGAGCAGGGAAAATGAGCGAGCTGACATTGCGTCATCTTTATACCCAGGGTGTGAAAGAAGTAATTGTAGTGAACCGCACAAAAGAGCGGGCCGACAAACTGGCCCACTCTTTCGGCGGTGTAGCCGAATATTACGAGAATCGACGTGAATGTCTGGCAAAGGCAGATATTGTCATTTCCTCTACGGGCGCCCCTCATTTCATCTTGGAAAAAGAGGAGATGGCGGCGGTGATGCGTTCTCGCCGTGGCAAGCCCATTTTTCTGATTGATATTGCGGTGCCACGGGATATCGACCCCAAGGTCAATGAGCTGGATAACGTTTACCTTTATGATATTGACGACTTGCAGGCGGTAGTGGCTGCCAACTTAAAAGATCGCCAGCAGGAGGCGGTCAAAGCGCGGTTGATTATCAGAGAAGAAATCGCACACTTCCAAACTTGGTTAAAGACTCAGGAAGTAACCCCGTTGATTGCCGCCCTGCGCCGCAAAGCGGAAACCATCCGTCAGAGCGAGCTGGATGTTTCCTTAAAGAAACTGGCTAATCTAAACGATAAAGAAAAAAAATATGTGGAAAACTTGACACGTGCGATTGTGAACCGCATTTTAAAAGAACCGGTGCTGCGCATCAAAGAATTTGCGCTGGAAGACAGCAGCGAGGTCTTTGTCACGTCACTTTGCCGGCTTTTTGATTTGACTGAGGAGTTGAACGGCCAGCCGGCACCTTTGCGTGAAGAAGAACTGGTCGGGGCTGTTGCAGAGGGGGGTCGGCAATGATTAACGGCGGATTTGCGCTATATGCCTTGCTGCTCTGCTTCTTTTTTGCTGCTGCCGTCCTTTTTGTCATGGATTTCCTGGATAGCGGCAAAGAGCTTTTCAAAACGGCTCGCAGGCTGCTTCTCCTTGGTTTTCTGGTACTTACCTTTCTCATGGTTGTCCGCACCGTCACTTACGGATATTTCCCCATTTTTTCTTTCTACGAGACGTTGCTTTTTTTAGCCTGGGCTGTCACCCTGATTATCTTTTTGCTGGAAAGGTCTTATGGCTTCCGCGCCTTGTTTCCTTTTGCCGCCCCTGTTCTTTTTACCGTACTCTTTTTTTCCTTTTTCTTCTCCGCAGAAAGAGTCTCCCTGCCGCCGGAGTATAAAAGCGTCTGGCTTTTTGTCCATGTTGTCACCGTTATTGCCGCTTACAGCACGTTTGCGGTAGCCTTTGTGACATCGCTGATGTATCTGTTGGTGGACAATCAACTCAAAAAGAAGAAATTATCCTCCCTTGTTTCTAAACTGCCCAGTCTGGATATTTTAGACTACTATAATTATAAATTGGTGTCTGTCGGCTTTTTTCTGCTGACAATCAGTGTTTTCATGGGTGCACTTTGGGCGCAAAGTGTTTGGGGCGCCTTCTGGCGCTGGGAGCCAAAAGAAATCTGGTCGCTCGTTACCTGGATTATTTATGCCGCCTATCTGCACACCAGGCTGTCCGGCGGCTGGCAGGGCAGGAGAGTGGCCATGCTTAATGCCTGTGGTTTTGCCACCGTCCTTTTTAATTATTTGGTGGTGCGCTTTTTCTTTGCCGCCGGCCTGCATCAATTCTAGAAGAAACAGGAGGTAGCTTTTGCCGATGACAAACTACTATCCTGTTTTTTTGGCTCTGCAGGGCAAGCTCTGCCTAGTGGTCGGCGGAGGCGATGTGGCGGCTAGGAAAGTGGCATCATTGCTGGAGTGCGCCGCCGCCGTACGTGTTGTCAGCCCGACGCTTCTGCCTGAGCTAGAGACATTAGCCAGTGAGGGGCAAATTACGGTGTTCCGTCGTCCATTTGCTTCTGCCGACACAGACGGCGCAAGCCTAGTGATCGCCGCCACAAACCAGCCGGCGGTCAACCGTTTGGTGGCTTTGGACTGCCGGCAAAGAAAAATTCCGGTGAACGTGGTGGACGCGCCGGAGTTATGTGATTTTCTTGTCCCTGCCACCATTAGGCGCGGCCCGCTCACCATTGCCGTCTCGACCGGTGGCACTCTGCCCGCCATGGCACGCAAAATTCGCCGGAAACTGGAAGAAGATTTTGATCAAAGCTACGGCCTGCTGTTGGTCGCCCTAGGCTCCGCCCGCAGCCGCGTGCTTGACAAAATCGCCGATTCCGGCAGGCGCAAACGGATTTTTAGCGCCCTTGCCGCCGCAGATTTGCTTTCCGTTATTCAAGCGGAGGGCGTTGCCGCCCTGGAGGAAGAGATAGAGCGACTGATTGCAGCAACGGATTAAGTTCCCCAGTAATCCCCTCTCCCTCTGGGAGAGGGTCAGGGTGAGGGCCGGGCAAAGCGATACGTACGCATGCGGCAAGGTTATTTAATCTCAAGTTGTTGGGAGGTACCTATGTGAGGAAAGTTGTCGTGGTCGGCAGTCGGGATTCCGAGCTTGCCCTGACCCAAACCCGTTATATTATCGGCCGGTTACAGAAACATTTCCCCGAGATAGACTTTACGATTAAAGAGATTAAAACCGAAGGCGATAAAATTCTGGATGTGGCGCTTGCGAAAATCGGCGATAAAGGACTGTTTGTCAAGGAGATTGAAAGCGCCCTCTTGAGCGAAGAAATTGATTTTGCTGTCCATAGCATTAAAGATGTGCCTACTGCACTCCCCGCCGGCTTAAAAATAGGCGCCATCCCCGAGCGTGAGGATCCGCGCGACTGCTACATTGCCAAAGACGGCAAAACCGGCCTGCTTGCGGCGCCGCAAGGGGCAATTATCGGCACATCATCCCTGCGCCGCAGCGCACAGCTGCTCCATCATCGTCCCGATTTGCGCATTGTCCCCGTTCGCGGCAACTTAAACACCCGTTTCCGTAAACTGGGTGAGCAGGAGATGGACGGCCTGATTTTGGCTTATGCCGGCGTTTATCGTCTGGGCTGGGTCGCTAAAATTACTG
>JAGXSQ010000058.1 GCA_018333395.1 Dethiobacter sp. | reverse complement strand
AAACAGGAGGTGGTATTCATAAAACCAAGAGAGAGAATTCAGGCGGCCTTAAATCACCTTGAAACTGATATGTTGCCGGTGGATTTTGGCGCATCGCCTGTAACCGGCATTTCGGCCCCCTTGATCTTCCACCTGCGCGAAAAATTGGGTCTTGAGCGCAGGCCGATAAAAATTGTTGACCCCTTTCAGATGCTCGGTGAGGTAGATGATGAGCTTAAAGAATATCTGCATACGGATGTGGTTGGTATACTGCCGAGAAAATGCTCTTTTGGCATTGAAAATAAGGACTGGCGTGAATGGCGATTGTTTGATGGAACGCCGGTATTGGTGCCGGGCGGGTTAAATACTAAGCCTGACGGAAATGGAAACATCTTAGTTTATCCACAAGGGGATCGCAGTGCCGCCCCCTGTGCTGTTATGCCGAAAGGAGGCTATTATTTTGACGCTGTAATCCGTCAAAAACCGATCGTTGAAAGTCGCTTAAATGTTGACGACAACATGGAGGAGTTTACTTTGTTGGAAGAGGAAGATCTACGCCATATCGAAAGGGAAGTCGGGCGGTTATATCGGGATACAGATTATGCGATTATGGGCAGCTTTAAGGGTACCGCATTAGGGGACATTGCTTTGGTCCCGGGATTGGCGTTAAAAGATCCCAAAGGAATACGGGATATTGAAGAATGGTATATCTCGACCATTGCCCGCAAGTCGTACTTAAAAGAGCTGTTTGACCGCCAGACTGATCTAGCGCTGCAAAATTTTGAGATGTACCGGCAGGCTGTGGGGGATAAGATTGAGATCGTCTACCTTTGCGGTAATGACTTCGGCACCCAATATGCACCTTTTTGCTCGGTCGAGCTTTATCGGGAGCTGTACCTGCCCTACTACCGGAAAATGACGGGGTGGATTCACAGCCATACCGGATGGAAGGTGTTCAAACATAGCTGTGGCGCCATTGAGCCCTTGATGGAATGCATGATCGAATCCGGTTTTGACATCATCAACCCGGTGCAGTGCTCCGCTGCCGGCATGGATCCGATCTCTTTAAAAGCAAAATATGGTTCGCGGATTACCTTTTGGGGCGGTGGGGTAAATACGCAAAAGACCCTGCCTTTTGGTCTGCCTGCGGAGGTCCGCCGGGAGGTTCGGGAAAGAATTAATATTTTTAGTCCTGGCGGCGGGTTTGTTTTTAATACCATTCACAACAGCCAGGCTAAAGTTCCCGCTGAAAACTTTTTAGCAATGATCGAAACTATTAAAGAATTCAGATAACGAAGCAGTCAAATTTATTGCTTATTGCGTGAGATATTCATAGATTTAATTAGACCAAGGAGTTGATCAGATGACAGGCGCCAATATGGAAGGGCAAGCAATTATCACTCAAACGGATAAACTTTCATTCGGCAGAAAAATAGGCTTTGGCCTGGGCGGTTCGGCATCTAACTTTATCTGGATGATGATCAGTTTTTATATGCTTTACTTTTACACTGATGTTTTTGGAATACCAGCCTCGGTTGCCGGTTTTATATTTCTGGGAGCTCGCATCTGGGATGCGGTAAATGATCCGATTATGGGCTATATCGCCGACCGGACAAACAGCAGATGGGGCAAGTTCCGCCCCTACTTACTTTTTGGATCATTGCCCCTGGCGCTGATCTATATCTTAACCTTTACCACGCCGGATCTTTCACCGACCGGTAAAATTATCTATGCCGTGATTACCTATGTCCTATTGGGCATGCTCTATACGCTGGTTAATATACCGTATAACTCGTTGGCAGCGGCGATCACGCAGGATACGAACGAGAGATCAAGCTTGGCCTCTCTGATGCTGGTTACAACTTATATTACTGTCCTGATTATCGCCGTAGCGACGATCCCTCTAGTCGGCTTGTTTCCCACTCAGCAGGCAGGTTTTAGTTACACCGTAACAATTTACGCTGTATTTTCCATGACTTTATTCCTGATCTGTTTTGCGACGACCCGGGAGAAGCGGTCCATGGCGATTAAGAAACCGGAAAGCTTTATTAACCACCTGAAGTTGATTTCGCATAATAAGTATTTATTGATCTTAGCCTTAGCCATGTTTTTTACCTCGACCGCCAATGAAATTCGGACAACGGCAGCAATCTATTTTTTTAAATACAATTTTGGCGACGAAAGTGTTTTTCCGGTTTTTATGTTGGTGGTTGCTGTTTTTATGATCATCGGCGCGCTGATGGCGCCTTTATTGGCTAGAAAACTAGAGAGCAAACGAAATCTGTATATTTTGGCTACACTTCTTTCCTCTATAACCGGTTTGGGTATATTGTTTACACCAATTGCGAACCTGGGGACAATTATTCTATTTTCGGCTTTGGGCAGCGTAGGGGGTGGAATGATTTTTGTGCTGGTCTGGTCGATGATTCCCGATACTGTGGAGTACGGCGAGTGGAGAACAGGTGTCCGTGGGGAAGGAATTGTTTACTCTGTCCTGACATTTACCACAAAGATGGCATATGCCGCCGGGGGCACATTGGCTGCTAAGCTGCTTTCTTGGGCCGGGTTTGTTCCTCATGTTGACCAAACAGCTCAAGTGCAGAATATTATCCTATATATGTTGGCCCTGTTTCCGATCATTGCCGGGATCCTGGCGATCACTGTTATCTCGTTCTATAAAATTGACACGAAGTACCATATGAATTTGGTAAAGGAGATCAATGAGCGCAAGAACGGACAGGCAGTTCAAACAGCTTCTCCGTCAATCGGGGCTGCGAACGTTTAAGCGGGTGTTTTACTGCAACTAATACGAGTTGCTTTAGAAAAGTAAGTAACGAGGTGGGAAGATGGACAAGAAGCATATCGGATCCGGCTATTTTGGTGAGTGGACGGAAGATGAATTCGGTCAACCCGTCTACTGGTATAAGTGTAACCAAGTGAAAGATTATAGAGCTGTAACCCCGGTAAACCCGATCTGGCGGGCGCCCGCAGAGCATACCCACCAAGTCGGCAATGACAGGCTTGTCGCTGTTGTTTCCAATGACGGCACAATTCGGGTGCGCCAGGATGAAGGAAGCCCGAAATATTTAAACGATTTTTACCCTCCCAAGCATCAATACGCCGGCGGATTTGGTTACCTTACTGACGGCCGAAACACCCTCAGCACCTACTATTCCGGAGAGGAAGAATCATTTGACAGGTTTTTTGGAACAGGGTATGTTAAAAAAATTGTGCGGGCAAAGGGATACCGGGTCGCCCAGACTGTTTTTGCCCCCTTTGGAGATGATCCACTGCTAATATCTCAGGTTGAGGTAACCAACGAGGGTATTTCCGAAGCCATGCTGCGCTGGGTTGAATACTGGGGCTGTCGCATATACCAGTTTTCTTTTCGGGCGATGCTGGCTTCTGTCCTTTCAGGTGGTTTTGAGAATACCTCATTCATTCGCCGGAGAATGGCTGATTCATTCCACAACCATATAGAAATACTGGACGGCGGATGTGGTCTTATCTGCCATCAGTCATTTCAGGGGTGGGGGGAAGAGGATGTTCGAGCCTGGGATACAATGCAGGAGCTGATTTCATCCTCAGCATCGGGTCTGCTGGGAGGAACAACGATCCCTCCGCTTCCGGAGATTTCCTTTGACGATTTGTCGCCTCCGCCGACGTTTTTAGTTTCCCTGGATGAGCCGGCTGACGGATGGGAATCTGATGCGGCCTGCTTTTTCGGAGAGGGGGGAGCAAAAAGTCCCTCAGGCATGCAAAAC
>JAGXSQ010000057.1 GCA_018333395.1 Dethiobacter sp. | reverse complement strand
CCCCGGCCGGCTACACCGGCATGGCCGAGGCGCTGGCGCGGCGGGTGTGATCGGGCTTTGGCGGGCTTTTGGCGGGCTTAGGCTTTGGGTGTGGCGCGGCTGGCGGGGATCGAACCCACGACCCTCGGCTTCGGAGGCCGATACTCTATCCACTGAGCTACAGCCGCGCAGAGCCTTCCATTCTAGCAGCCTAGCTCACCCCCCAAAGCCACACGCCCAAAGCCCCACCTCGAGCCAAGGCAAGCTTGGGGTGGCCAAAGCGCAGCGCAGCGCACGCAAAAGGCCCGATGGGCTGTGCTAGAATCACGGCTGTGGCCCGGTAGCTCAGTTGGTAGAGCAGCGGACTGAAAATCCGCGTGTCGGCAGTTCGATTCTGCCCCAGGCCACCACCATTCCAAGCCCAACCGCTATCAGTTGGGCTTTTTTGTTGCCGGATTTCGCGACGCCGCGCGGCCCAGAGCAACCGGTGTTGGTCACCCGCATGGGTTCTGATGCGAGCAGACTGGAGTCAAACTGACTTGTCCTCATTGACGGCAGCGGTGTGGCGACACCTAGGAAAGTTGGCGCAGCCAAGGAAGGGGCGTCCTGCGTTGGGGCCTGATTTGGCTGTGCGCTGAATCAGTGCCCCGCCGCATTTCGGACAGGTGGTGGTGCTGCTGTGGCGCTGTTGCAGCGACGCGATGTGGGCGTTTCGGGTGGCCCAGGTCTTGGGCAGCATCCCGGTGCGAAGCGCCTCGATCAACTGGGCCACTTCCTCATCCGAGAACAGCACGGTCTGCTTGCTCTGGATGTAGGTCGCGTAGCCCTCGGTCATGACGTTGGGTGGCATCTGGGTTTTGAGCTGCGCCTCGCCCCAGAACATCACGACCGAATGCAGTTTGTCGTGGTCGACTCCCAAGAACTCGGCCAAGACTTTGGTGTGCCGGTAGTTCTGGTGCAGCGGGTTTTGAAACTGGTGTTTTTTGCCGTAGAGGCTCTGGGTCCACTGCTTGCCGTGCTCGTCGCCGAAGATCCAGCCGTTCATGTTTTTGGCCTCGACGACAAAAAGACCGAAGCGCGAGACGATGACGTGATCGATTTGCGTGCTGCCGTTGGCCGTCGGAATCGTCACGTTGTTGATCGGGTGATAGATCTTGTCGTCCAGAAACAGCCGGTGCGCCAGCGCCCCCTGCGCTTCTCCCAGCCAGCCTTTGAACACCGACAGCAATGACATCTGCACTCCTTTTGGGTCTTTCCCCCCCGATTCTCCCGCTGCTATGCCGGGCCGGTGCTGAATCGGCCCGACTGCCTGAGTCGGTTGTAGGCCTGTGTCAGGTCGCGGCGGTAGTTCGGACCCAGCCATGCCAGATTTTCAACCAAGCCGTCTGTCACCCAGCGCCCACCCAGCGGCATCAGCCCGGCCGTCAGGATAACGCCACTTCCGCCTTGGCAGAGGTCCCGCACGCGCTGCGTCAGGCCCAGCACCCCATAGGCTTGCTCACCGGCTTCGTCCATCCACACCGAATAAGCCGTGGTGTCCTTGAGGTAAATCCAGCTGCGTATCCGCAAGGCCGCTATGGCCTCGAGCATTTCTGCATCCGCTTGCGGGTGCGCGCGCACATAAGCTTGCAGCCGGCTTTGGTTGCCCAAAAACCGCTTTCGGGCCGTCACCAGCCACTGGGTGGTGCGCTTGCCGGCTTTGGCCGAATCCGGCAAGAGGCTGCCCAGGAAGTCTGTGTAAGTGCCGATGAACCGACGGGCTAGGGGCTCGGTGATGACCATGGGAGGGGCTGGCAGTGGGGGTGGTGTGGTTCCATCAGTTTAAGCGCATACACCCAGCTTCTTTCTTTTAAGATCGGCCCATGCCCCATTTCATCGACCCATCGCCCTCGGGCAGTTGCATCTTTTGCAAGCTGGTCGCGGGCCAAATCCCCAGCGCCCGTGTTTATGAAGACGAGCAGACCTTGGCCTTCATGGACTTGGGGCAGGTCAACCCCGGCCACGTGCTGGTGGCGCTCAAGCGCCATGCCGCCACCTTGCTCGACTGTACCCCAGACGAAGCCGCCGCCCTCATGCGCACCGCGCACACCGTGGCCCACGCCGTCAAGCAAGTTTTCCAGCCGCCGGGCCTGACCCTGCTGCAGGCCAACGGCAAAGAAGGCGACCAGACCGTGTTCCACGTGCACATGCACGTGGTGCCGCGCCACGCCCACGACGGCATTGCGCTCACTTGGCCGCGCAAAGAGCCGGCCTTTGAGGTGCTGCGGGGCTACGCCGCACAGCTTGGTCAGCATTTGTCAAAGTAAGCCGCCACCTGCACGCGCCAGTGGACTCTGGCCAAAACGATGCCCTTGCGTGCCATCAAGGAAAGAGCAGCTTGTGCTGGAGGCGGGATTTTTCAAACGCATGGCAGGCGGTCATTTGAGCCAGCACGCGGTCAAGGTCGTCGTAATTGAACGCAGCCGTCCAAGCGTGGATGTGCTGCATGGCTTGCAAAAAGGGCGCCGGCTCACCTTGCCGGGTGAGCACGCGCAGACAGTCTAGGTACTCTTCGCGAAACAGCGTCGGGACGATGATTCGACTGGCCCCCACCACCGAGAGTTCGGCGTTCATCACGAGTCGCGCCAGTCGGCCGTTGCCGTCGGTGAAGGGGTGCACCTCTGCGACCAGAAACATGGCCAGCAGGGCGCGGGCCATGCCAGCGGGCACCGTTGGCAGCAGTTTTGAGCCCTCTACCAGGGTGCCTCGCACCAGTCGCGGTGCCACGAACTCGGAGTTGCCGGCGCGGTTGGCTAGCGTCTTGAACTCCCCGGGTCCCACTTCGGGGCGCTCGGACATTTGGTCGCGGTGCCTGTCGCGCAATTGGTGGAGCACGGCCTCGCCCACGCCTAAGGTCTGGTTGGCCCATCCCGGGTTGACCGCCTGGCGGAACACACCCAGCACGTCATGCGAGTCTTTGGGGCGTGTGCTGATGGGGCGACCTTGGAGCACAAAGCCCCGGGCGTCCTGGACGTCGAATTCGGTGCCCTCGATGAAGTTGCTGAAGTACGACTCTAGGAAGGCGAAGTTGACCCGGGCTTGGTCGGTGGTGGCGGCGGCCGCGGGTTGCTTCAGCGGAGTGGCCCGCAGGTGGGCAGCAAGCTTCTCCAGCAAGGCGAGGCGGTTGGCGTCATAGGGCGGGGCGGCGGCAAGGGCCTTGCCGGCTTCTGTGTGCATGTCGGCTTTGCGCGTGCCCAAAATGGTGCCGATGAGCTCGTCGAGCAGCGCTTGTTCCCGCTGCAGGCCAAGGCTTGGCGCCAAGTCGCGAGCCTGTACGCGCAGCTGGTTCAGAGCGTCTACTCCACGCGCTTCGCAAGTCTCGATAAGGCGCTGCTCCACTTCGACCCTGCCCACAGACTTCTGAACCTGGCCCCGGGTGATGGACAGGTTCTCCAGCAGCATGCGCGGCAGGGACGGATAGTAGAGCTCCCGCCCCATCATCGGCGTATCGCCTTGGCTTGCCCCCGGCCCTTGGACGAGTTGTACGGTCATCCCCGGCAGTGCGACGCGCTTGGTGTAGGTGTAGCTCAGGTACATCACCCCGTCGTGAGGAACGCCGCCGTAGAAAGCGCTCTTGGGGCCCACCACGGCCCCGGGGTACAGGGCGGCGAGCAATCGGATGCGCTCGCGCGCAACCAAGCTGGGCCAGCTCTCCTCTGGCCACGGGGTCAGCACGCCCGCGGCGATGCGATGCAACTGGCCGGCCTTGAGCTGGCGCTGTGCCGCGCGCACTTCGGCGGGTGCCATCTCGGCGTAGAGCAGCAGGTCGCCTGTCGGTTTTTTTGCAAATGAGGCCATGGGTAGGATGGCAGCCGTCGTGATTTGTTCAGCTAATCTGGATGATTGTCGTCTTTTTCTTATCTGTCTTGGGGTCGGCGGTGGTTTCGTGTCGCCTTTCTTTGAGCAGAAGCACGGATAGGCTCAAAAATGCCGTTTTTATTTTAAGCAATGTAACCGTCCCGCCAACCCACCTTGCCCGATCCCATCAGCCATGCCAAGATAGCCCACACGTGCCCGCGCACAGCCTCACAGCCCCGCCGCTATCTTGAAGCCCACTTCAGCCCATCTTTACAGGCCGCCACATGTGCAGCAGCAGCTCCTCGATCGCACTGGCCTTGTGCGTAGGTCAGTCCCAGATGATTTCACAGCCGAGGTATTCCCGAAGCACGATTTTCACGGTCAGTCCGTTGGCTTGGCTGGTACGGAAGCGATAGTTTCCCTCTTGCACGGTCACCCATCTCTCGACGAATGCATCGGTGCCCGCCACGAGCACTCTCTGCATTGCCCGACTCCCGACTTCGGGCCAGACATCCAACGCGTCGTCATCACATTCGAAGGCTTCTCGCTCGTCTTCCGTCATCAGCGGCAGCGGCTTGATTTCGAGATGTGATGGATCATGGAGTTGCGGCTCGTTGAGTTCGAACGCCGCGTGGCAACGGGCCAGTTTGAGAACGACTCGACTCACGCGATCGTTTTCGGCTGCCCAAACAGGTCCTTCTGCGCAATCCATCCGTGCACGTTGTAATCGGGCCAAGAGCGAAGAGTTTCCTCGCAAGATACGGGCGATCTTGGGCCTGTGCAGTTGTTCGGGGGTGGTGCTCCCGGCGATGACGCATTCGAGCAAGCAGGCCAGATATTCTTCGTCGATCGAAAAGTCGTTGTTGCATTGGCGGCACGCCGAAGCCGCCATGAGATTGGCCGGGTATGGCTCGTCCAAGAGGACCTTCGACGGGACGTGATCAACTGTTTCGTTTGGCCCGCCGCAATGTACACAGAATCCTTTATTTCTATCGTCCCCGTAGCACCGCAACTGCTGCATTTCGTGGTCCCTTCATCCGGAGAAATCAGCGCAGCGCGTTCAGCACTTTTTCGGCTTCCGGCCAGGGCAGCCGTCGCTTGCCAGACTTCATTCGGTCAAGTGCCTTGAAGGCGTCGTCGACTGACAGCAGCTGGTTCTCGATCATGGCGCACAGCAGCCTGATGGTGCCCATGACATTGACCTGCTCCTTGTTGGCAACAATCCGCAAATTGGCATCGCCGGTCAGCAAAGTGCAAGTCTCTTGCTTCGCAAGCGCCAGTGCCAAGTAGTCGTTGTGACTGGGCTTGGGACCGTTTTTAGCGGGAAGCAGATGGTTGTGCTGGCCTGGCAACTGCTCGGCATACGCCACGAAGTCGCTGCTGACCTCCATGATCTGCAAGCCCAGGTCTTCAAGGCCTGGACTGCCTGGCTCAATTTCTTCGTAGTACAGCAGGTCAGGGATGCCGAACTGCATCGGAAGCTGGAAGAGCGTCTCCATCAACGCTCCCGCTTCCATATCGATCAAGATGTTCGCATCACTGATGAGCAACCGCATCCGATGACTCCAGCTGGCGTTCTTTGTGGAAGCGCATCATCGGGATGCCCAGCAGTTCCGCCGCCTTGCCTTCGGAAATGTATTGCTCGGCCAAGGCGCGGTACACCAACTGATCAAACAGTCGGGGATGCTCCTTCGGCAGTGGTTCGCCAGGCTCGGTCTTGCGCCAGCCCTTGGCCGAAAACCGCTTGAACATGGAGAGATGAGCTGCCTCGGTGATCACGCCACACTGTTTGGCGCGCTGCAGCCATCCGGTCATCGACAGACCGAACTCGTGCTTGAGCACATACAGCTCTTGCCATTCCAGCGCATGGCGTTGTGCCCCAAGCAACTGCAACACCGCGACACGCGGAGCCAGGAAGGCACCGGCGAACCGGTCGCAGGCTTTCTCTTCGTTGATACCGTCAGCCAGCCGTCCTTCGAGCAGCAGGTGCCCCAACTCATGCGCCAGGGTGAACCGTTGCCGATCACCGGGCCAGCGTTTGGAAACAGCCACGACCGGGTACTCCCGGCCATCTTCGGTCCGTGCCTTGGCCGTCAAGCCAGAGAAGCCCGGGTTCTCTTCATCGACCACGATGACCAGCAAGCCAAGGCCTTCGAGGGTGTCGGTGAGGTCAGCAATCGGATTCAGCCCCAACTGCCAAGCGTTGCGGACCGAATCCGAGAACGCATCGATCTCATCCAGCGAGGTGATGTGCTCGGGCAGATTTGCGGGCGGCGCAAAAGCCGGGAACGGCAGTTCGGGAAATGCGCCGAGCAACTCCACGCGCTTCTCCACCAACTCGACGACCTTGATCTTCAGCGCATCCTGCGCCGTCTTGCCAAAGGTCGAGAGCTTGCGGAACTCGGGCTGCAGCAGTTCAACCGTATGCGTGCGAAAGAAGTATTCGGTCCGGATGCCGCAGGCACGGGCCAGCTTGAGTAGCTGAGTCGACGACGGCGTCAGCAGACCCTTCTCGTACTTCTGGATGGCGGTGTGAGAAACACCCACCTGTTCGCCCAGCGCACCCAGGGTCAGACCTGCCGCCAATCGTGCTTGACGAATGCGATCTGCAATCATGACGCCTCCTCGGGTTGGGTTTAAAGCAACCGCAATCCTACCAAATTTTTAAACCAAAGAGAAGCCCGCCCGTCTCGGCGGCCGTGGCGTCACTCGTGGCCGCTTCTGCATCATCTGCTCGATGGCGTCTTCACGTGCCGTAAGAGAGGATTCTGACAACGGGCGTCCGGGAGGGGATTTCCAAGTGACCCGAGCCTTGCGCTCGAAGGCTTCAACCTCCATCAGAAGGTAACGGACAGATCTGTTGAGGTGCTAGGCGGGTGGGGCGATTCCCTCGGAGTGCCAGCGTTGCAGCGTCTTGGGCGAGAGATTCCACCTCAAGGACAACTGGATTTCATCGAGGACCGGATACGTGATGACTGGCTCATCCGGACCGGGCGCAACGTCCTGTCTGTCGGCATCAACCTTGGGTTTCATCGCGTGCCTCCGTCAGCGCGGCCTCGGCCGCTTCAAGACTGCCGTACTGCGCGATGAGTGCGAAGGCCTCGCTCAAGTCGTACCGCTTTGGTTCGGGGGCGGCGGGCGTGGGAGATTAGACAACGGGCTGCGCGTTGTTCAAGGATGGTAGCGGCGTAACCCTCAACCTCAAAGCCTTTGTGGCGCGGTGATTCCTCGCGCAGGTAGCGTGTCAGCAAATCGGCGAACGTGAACCGGCGACCCTTGGCGTAGTCCACGAACAGGCCGTTACGACGCTCGAGCTCGACGCGTTGCTTGATGTCGATGGCCTCTTGCTCACTGTTGGCGTACAGGCACTGATTGGGTTGTCCTGCTTCGCGGATACGGATGGCGTAGGCGTCGTTGGTACGACTAAGCTTGGGCTTGAAACCTTGGGCCTTGAGTTCCGCCACGTAGGCGCGAAGCTGCGACTCGCGGGTGTAAGCAAAGGTCTGTGTGAGGTCGTCGCGCTTTTGGACCGAGACGATGAAACGTGACCTGTTTTCGATAGATGCCATGGACTGTGCTCCGTTGAGTGGGGAGCAAGGTCTAGGGACTCTGTTTATACCGATTGCGCTGCTGTGGCACGAAGACCAGCGGTTTGCCACTAATCTGCCACTAACGGCGCCAAAAACAAAAAAGCTCCGACTTGCGTAGCTTCTTAAGTTGTTGATTTATAAGAAAAAATCTGGTCGGGGTGAGAGGATTCGAACCTCCGGCCTCTACGTCCCGAACGTAGCGCTCTACCAGGCTAAGCTACACCCCGTGTGTGGACTGTGCACCTTGCAACGCACCCCGTGCCTAGGGGGCGGTTTGTGCTAAGAGCGGCGCTCCAGCAGTGCAGCCGCCCATTGTATCAAAGCCTCGCGGCCGGGGCTGGGCGGCAGGGTTTGGGCAGCGGCGATGGCGCGCTGGGCTTGGGCTTGGGCAGCCAGGCGCGCGTCGGCCAAGCCGCCGCTGCGGCGCACGATTTGGATGATCTCGGGCAACTGGGCGCTGTTGCCCTGCTCGATGGCGGCGCGGATCAGGGCCGCTTCGCTCGGGCTGCAGCGCTGCAGGGTGCAGATCAGCGGCAGCGTGACCTTGCCTTCGCGCAGGTCGTCGCCCAAACTTTTACCCATTTCATCGACTTCGCCTTCGTAGTCGAGCACGTCGTCGATGACCTGGAAGGCGGCGCCGAGCGACTGCCCGTAGTCGGCGCAGTGGGCTTCGGTGGCGGCGTCGCTGTGGGCCAAGATGGCGGCCAAGCGGGCGCTGGCTTCAAACAGCTTGGCGGTTTTGGCGCGGATCACGCGCAAGTAGGCGGCTTCGTCGAGCGCGGCGTCGTGCATCTGCATCAGCTGCAGCACCTCGCCTTCAGCGATCACGTTGGTGGCGTCGGCGAGCACGTCCATGACGCGCATCAGCCCGGCTTGCACCATCATCTGGAAGGCGCGCGAATACAAAAAGTCGCCCACCAGCACGCTGGCGGCGTTGCCAAACAGGTGGTTGGCGGTGTCGCGGCCGCGGCGCAGGGCCGACTCATCGACCACATCGTCGTGCAGCAAAGTGGCGGTGTGGATGAACTCGACCACGGCCGCCAGGCTGTGGCGGCGCGCGTCGGTGCAGCCCAGCGCCTGGCACATGAGCAGCAGCAGCGCCGGGCGCACCCGTTTGCCGCCGGCGCCGATGATGTATTCAGCCACCTGGCCCACCAGCAACACCTCGCTGCCCAGCTGCTGGCGGATCACGCCATCGACCACGCGCATGTCGTCCGCGACCAGCGCCAAGGCCGGGGCGGGAGAAGCGGTGGCAAACGGGGCGGTGGCGGAGGAGGGCGCGGCGCTCAATTGATCGGGTGCTTTGTGCGTAGCGAAGTATGTGTCGGCATTATAGGGAAGCGCTTGCCTGCCCCACCATTCGGGCCTGCCCGATCTGTTTGGCCTATAATTTGCGCGTGTTTCGAGGAGCGTTGCAGCACCGAGCCCCATGCGGCGGCGGTGTGAGGCTCGAAACCGGCCACGGCCCCCGCTGTTGTTGGCCCACCCGCAACGACGCTCACCCACTCCTCGTGCGGTGAGCGCTGTATGGCAGCCGCGAGCAGTGGTTTGAACCCAACCCTGTTGTGCCGGAGCCTAGCCCATGAACGCTGCCTTGAAATCCCCCACAAACGCCGATTGCGTGATCGCCGACCTTGGTCTGGCCGAATGGGGGCGCAAAGAAATCCGCATTGCCGAAACCGAAATGCCCGGCCTGATGGCCATACGCGAAGAATACGCCGCGCGCCAGCCGCTCAAGGGCGCGCGCATCACCGGCAGCCTGCACATGACGATCCAGACCGCCGTGCTGATCGAGACCCTGCAGGCGCTGGGCGCGCAGGTGCGTTGGGCGTCGTGCAACATCTTCAGCACCCAAGACCACGCCGCCGCCGCCATTGCCGCCAGTGGCACGCCGGTGTTTGCCTTCAAGGGCGAGACGCTGGAGCAGTACTGGGACTACACCCACCGCATTTTTGAGTTTGGCCCAGCGGGC
>JAGXSQ010000056.1 GCA_018333395.1 Dethiobacter sp. | reverse complement strand
TCTTTCTTGTCCTGCTGAATGTTCTGCAGCGTCAAACAGCCTGGTACTATTCCATCGAAATCAAAAAACTTTCTTGCTTCCATTTCGATCAGATAGACCAATTGTGATTCCTCTTTGCTAAAACCACCCTTTATTAAATGATTTATGAGGACGTCTTTCCAATTCAATTTGTCCAACATAATCATCTCCCCTGCTCATAACATTTTATTTTATCATAACATAGAGCAGGGTCAATGTCCAGGTTTATTCCTCGCCTTTGAGCAAGAGCCTGATCGTTGATAAGGACGGCATTCCATTGTCCAGAGCAATGTATTTCTTTAGCCACTTTTGTGTGGTAACGGCGCTTGCCCATATATAAATATGCTCCCAATCGTCATGTCCGCAAAGAATTCCGCCGAACACGATAAACAGTATATCAATCAATCGATGGTACACTTTTCCTTCTTGTCGGGTATCCTGTAGCCCTCCGAAATAATCAAAAAATCCACCTTGATACAAGTCATTGCTCATCAGTATCCCTCCAAACATACTTCTGAGCAATAGCTTACCTCACCACTATTCGGCTGTCCAGCACGATTATTATTAATTACATGACAATTACTTCATTTTTTGCCTATATACTCACTAATACTTATTCTCACGCATTTCTTTGCATTTTATGTTTCTTCGTTCGTGTAAAATACCATTATTTGTTTTGATTTCCTAATATATGTCTTCATGAATTCGCCGTGTGGAGCAAGGTGGTCTCCATTGCTAAAAAAAATGTTCTGGTGTATAATCAAAAAAATCTTAGTAGCATCTTGAGAAAATATGTGCCAGGAGTTGATGCCAGGATGCCTTCTCGGCAGCAGAATAGTCAAACCGCCACCCTGGAGCTCCTAAAGAAAATTAACCCGTTCCACTTGCTTGATGATTTGACCCTGGCGAAGGTAGCACAACACACCGACTTAGATTTTTACACCAAAGGGTCGTACGTTTTCCGTCAGGGCGACCTGTCACGTCAGATCCTGTTCATTATTGCCGCCGGCACCGCTGAGGTTACCGTGCTGGATGAACACGACCGAGAAACAGTGGCAGGCTTGCGCCAGGAAGGAGAATTTTTTGGGGAAACGGTCTTTTTGTCGGATGAGCCTTATCCGGGCTCAGCGCGGGCTCTGACTGATCTGACCTGTCTTATTGTCCCCCATGGGGTTTTTGAAACAGTTCTTGGCCGCCAGGCAGACTTCTTGGCGCAATTTAACCGCTTGCTGACTGACAGGATGCGCTCTCTTTACCAGTCACTAGTCGCCGAACCGCGCGACGGCACTGTAGCACAGGAACAGCCGATGCGCAAGCGTGTATCCTACCTGATGTCAAAGCCGGCCCTGACCGCGTTCCCCAGAGAAGATGTTGCTGAGCTGGCGGGAAGGATGGCTGCATGTAATGTTTCCTCGCTGGTGGTAGTTGATGAAGACAACCGCCCTCTGGGCCTTGTCACTGAAAAAGACCTGGTCGGCAAAGTACTGGCCATAAGGAACCTGCCCAAAAATCTTACAGCAGCGGATATTATGAATTCCAATATCTTTACGGTTGAGCCGGCGTCATTTTATTTCGAAGCGTTACTGTCGATGGTTAGGAATAAGGTCAAGCACCTGGTTGTGGCGTCAGGCGGCCGTCTGGAAGGTATTGTTACCATCCGGGACCTGATTACTTCCCGCAGCATGGGGAACCTAAGCATAGTCAACAGCATTGAAGCGCAGAACAGCATTGAGGGTCTGGCCAAGGCGAGCGGTGAGATTGACCGTGTCCTGCGTGCGCTGGTTATAGAAAAAGCAGTTAGCAAAGATATCCTGCAAATTATTACCGAGTTGTTCGACCGCCTGACAAGCAAAGTAATCCAGACCTGTGAGCAGGAGATGGTAAAAGAAGGACACGGGCCGCCGCCGGTCAACTACAGCTGGATTACTATGGGCAGCAGCGGACGGCAGGAGCAGTTTATCAAGACAGACCAGGATAACGGGATTATTTACGAAAACGTACCGGATGACAAAAAAGAACGGGTGGCCAAGTACTTCCTCCAGTTGGGAGAGAAAGTCGCTGAAGGTCTGTACCGGTGCGGTTTTGCCAAGTGCGAGGGAAATGTCATGGCCTCCAATCCTCAGTGGTGTCGCTCTTTTAACGACTGGCGCGATGCCATTAATAAGTGGGTAGAAGTGCTGAATCCGGAAAATATCCGCATGATGACTATCTTTCTTGATTTCCGGCATCTCTACGGGAAAAAAAGTCTTTGCGACCTGTTGCGAAACTATGTAATTCGCAAATTTCAGAAATCAGACACAGCTTTGCAGTCTCTCGTCATGGATGATCTGGAATACCGCGTTCCGCTAGGGTTTTTCAAGCAGATTGTTACTGAAAAATCCAAAGAACATCGCAACATGGTTAATTTGAAGACAGCGGCTTGCGTCCATCTAGTCGACTGCCTGCGTGCGTTTTCCCTACGCGAAGGAATTGTGGAAACGAATACGTTAAAACGATTGGAACTGCTTGCTAAAAAGAAATCCTTTTCTGCCGACGATGCTGAAGCCCTGACCTCTGCTTACGAAACACTGATGATGTTTAGAATACGGCAAAACCTGCTACAAATAGACAAAGGCAATGAGCCGGACAACTACATCACACCAGATGATTTAAACAAGAAGGAAAAAGCGGCTTTGCGCGAAGCTTTTCTGGCGGTGGAGAGATTGCAAATTTTAACAGGTCAAGCTTTCTTTTCTTCAGAAGCTTGACCGTCGGGCCTGATTCAAGAGCTGCCTGCTTACGATATTTCTGTTTTTCCGGCATAAAATAGGGAGCTTTTCATCCAGGGTAAATTCCACCTTGACCATCAGGCAGATTTCGCTCCATAGGTCTTGTGAAAGCATGTTTTCTTCTCATTCCTGATTATATTCATGAGGGAGAGCTTCCTTAGCTTCCATTCCTGCTCCTCCTTTTTTCAGGAGGAGGTCTATTTTCATCCGCCATATAGGGTCAGTTTACCACCGCCATTGACAGGGGCGTCTTTACTTAAAAATTAAATACTGCCTTACCAGGCATCCCTCTGGTCTACAATAATAATTTAAAGACCCTGCCTTGAAGCAAGACAGGATCTTCTTCTTCTTGTTGGTGGGTCGTACTGGATTTGAACCAGTGGCCCCTACCGTGTCAAGGTAGTGCTCTCCCCCTGAGCTAACGACCCATGAATGAGTTTAAGTCTGCACCATTTTATCAAAAAAAAACGGAAAAAGCAAGCGGCAACAAAATCCGGCAGAGCGGAGCGGAATTGAATACAGGCAATTCAGCGGCTAACAGGCAGTAATTTTGAGCAATAGGCAGGCAATTTTCTTATAGCGCCCGGGATGACACTTGCAGTTTGACTCTTCTTACGTGATGCTTCCATACCGGGCCATCGCGGAGCGCTTGGGCGCCCGGGTCAGTTGGGACAGCCGTACCCGTGCGGTAACAGTAACCAAGGGTAATGACGTCATGCGCCTGACCGTCGGGCAGAAAGCCGCCACCGTCAGAGACAGAACAGTTACGCTGGAGGCGGCGCCGTTGCTGGTGAGCGGACGCGTGCTGGTACCGCTGCGCTTCCTGGGCGAAGGGCTCGGCTATCGCGTAGCCTGGGACGGCTCCTGCAAGCCAACCCCGCCTTCCCGGTGCGCATCTTCTGGGCTAACCAGGGCGATCGTGGCGCCCATGTCAACATCAGCGGCGCCGGCGTTACTACCCACGCGCCCAACCGGGAAAACGCTATCAGGCTGCTGGACAGGGCCGGCTACCGGTAAACATTAACCCCAGACTCTGAAAAAAGCGGGTGAAGCTTAAGCTTCACCCGCTTTTTGGGGTGCGGCCGGCATGGCGGAGGCTTTTTTCTTGTATGTTTTCCCGCATAGGGGCAGATATTTTTAAAAAAACATAATTTCACATCGTTTCTCGATAATTTTTCCGTAGTGTTTCGCTATGATCAATGCCAAGAGAGAACAAGGAGGTTGACAGATGCAGATATCCCGAAAAAACATGACCAAGGTGCTTGTCGCGGTGCTTATCCTGGTTGCCTTGATTGCCGCAGTGGCTTGGCGCGGCGTAGCCGCCCGGAGAAGTATGGCGGGCTCG
>JAGXSQ010000055.1 GCA_018333395.1 Dethiobacter sp. | reverse complement strand
AAAGACGAGATAGCTTCGGCTAAAGACGAGATAGCTTCGGCTAAAGACGAGATAGCTTCGGCTAAAGACGAGATAGCTTCGGCTAAAGACGAGATAGCTTCGGCTAAAGACGAGATAGCCTCAGTCAGAGCCACCGTTGCCCGCATCGAAAACGACCACGGCCAAAAGCTTGGCGCACTGTTTGACGGGTATAAGCTTAATTCTGAAAAACTAGATCGTATCGAAGCCGAAGTCACAAAGCATGATGAAATAATCTTACGACGAATCCGGTAGCGAGGACTCGCCATGTACGAAACCCTACTGCAAGAAGCACACGATGAAGGCGTCGAGGTCGCCTACATCCCACTCCGTGATAGAATATGTGTTGAAGCCGGTCGCGAAGTAGTAGACGGCAAGCTGAAGAGAAAAAGAATAAAGCGGCTGTTCGTAGGATTCCACCTCACGATGGACGCCCTTATCCTCTGCTAACGGTTCCTACTACCAAGCCTGTAGAGGCCTTTCACCGCCAAGTGATCGCCCCTGCGGGGCAAACCAAAAAAAGGCCACCTGTGATGGTGGTCTTGCTTATGCAAAAGTGGTTGATTTTATTGGTGCCGGAGACCGGGGTCGAACCGGTACGAGCCAAAAGCCCGAGGGATTTTAAGTCCCTTGCGTCTGCCTGTTCCGCCACTCCGGCGTTTTAGCGAAATAAAATGGAGGCGACACCCGGATTTGAACCGGGGATAAAGGATTTGCAGTCCTCTGCCTTGCCACTTGGCTATGTCGCCCCATCCACAGATATCTTAGCACACCTTAATGCCGCACGTCAAGAGAGACGGTAAAGGCGTTCACTGCCTGGACAACCGTTTCCAGTACGTCAGCGATGGAGAGGTCGTCGGTGGCTAGGAAAAGGTCACAGTGCTGACGGGCATCAGCAAGGCGCTGCCACTGGTTGTCCAGGCGTTCCTGGCCCCAATAGATGCTACGCCTTTTTTTTGCCGTTTCCAGAGTGCAAGACAAACAAACAAGGAAAGTTGGGTTTCGGCGGCGCCAAAGACGCTGTACGCAAGAATGTTCTTGGGCGATGTTAACGGCATTAAAGCCGCACCGTTTCAGGCTGTTTACCAGCGTCGTCTTGCCAGCCACACAATTGCCTACCACGCCAATGATCCTTGGATTACCTTCTTCACTCATGGAACACACCATTCCTGACTGTCTCAAAACGGATAGCCAGCATAAAACCGCCCTACTTTGCCAGCGCCCCCAGCAGATATGGCCAGCACCAAAACTGTCATATCGTCTCCCGGCCGGCCGTCGTCCAAAGATATGCCCAAGGTCAAAATTTGGTCGGCCAACTCCCGGCAACAAGCAGCGGAAGTAGCGCTAAGCAGGGCAGATACCGACTCCAAGTCCAACTGTCGCCCATGTTTGCGACCGGCATGCAGGATTCCGTCTGTAAACGTCAGAATCAGCATCTCCTCCGCCAGAGCAATCTCATGGATGACTGGTTTCATAAAATGGTGGACACCGATTGGACTTACCTGACCAGACAGCACATCCACCCTGTTCCCCTGCCTGATGAGCACCGGGCAATGGCTGTTGCGCGAGATGACCACAGTCCGGCTTACCAGGTCTGCCGAAAGCATAGTCAGTGTCGCCGAAACTTTGCCGTCACGCAAGGCAAAGAGAAAGTCGTGGGCCGCGCGGGCTACAGCACCGTCTCTAGTCCCGTCGGCAATCAAGGAAGCCGCCTTGCTGACCACGAGATTGCTGGTGATTTTGGCAGGACGACCGCTGCCCTGCCCGTCGGCAATCAAAGCGGAAAGGCCTCCCTTAGGACGCTCCACCACGGCAGCTGAATCGCCACTTTCACTACAAGCATACTTGGCTGTCTTGCTGATCGCTGCTTCAATCTGCATGGTCTTGCCTACCCCTCTCCCGCGTCATCCCGACAGATAGTCCTGTGCAACACGTCGGACGAGCGCCATGTCTACATCCCTAAAAAGCTCCGCCTCGCCGCTGCGGCGCGGCAGGACAAAGACTAGGCTTGCTCCCTCGCGCTTCTTGTCCTGCCAGAGCGCGGCCAGCAAGCGTTCCTCCTCCAGTCCCGGCGGTGCGGAAAGAATCCCCAGGCGATGGTAAAGCGAAAGCAGTCGCTGCGCTTCCCCCGGCGGCAGTACGCCCCTAGCAGCCGCTATTTCCGTAGCCATCATCATCCCGGCGAGTACTGCTTCCCCGTGCAGGTAGTAGGTAAAGCCCGTGGCGGCCTCCAGAGCGTGACCAAGCGTATGCCCGAAATTCAGAATAGCCCGCACGCCTTCCTCCCGCTCATCGGCTGCTACCACTTGACTTTTCAGGGCGCAGCAGGTGGCCACCACCTCGGCCAGCACTTCCGGCTCCCTGTCTAGAAACGCTGGCCAGTTATTTTCTAGAAAAGTGCAAAAGGGGGCGCTTAAAATAACCCCATATTTAATGACTTCGGCTGCGCCGGCCAGATATTCGCGGGCCGACAGCGTCTCCAGCATCGCCAGATCAACCCAGACAAGCTGCGGCTGGTGGAAAGCGCCAATCAAGTTTTTGCCCAAAGTGTGGTTAACAGCCACCTTACCGCCGACACTGCTGTCCACCTGCGCCAGCAGTGTTGTCGGTATCTGGACAAAGGGCACGCCACGCAGGTAAGTGGCCGCAACAAAGCCGGCTAGGTCGCCTATTACCCCGCCGCCGAGCGCTAAGACCGCACAGCGTCGGTCGAGGCCGGCCTCGATAGCTGCTGTGTAAAGATACTCAGCACAAGTAAGCGTCTTGCTGCCCTCCCCGGCTGGCAAAAGCGCCGTGAAGACCTGAAAGCCAGCTGCGCTAAGCTCCCGAGTCAGATTTTCGCCGTGCAGCGAAAAAACCTGCTCGTCGCTTACGAGCAAGGCGCGACCTGGCTTGATACTTTCGAGCCAGGTCTTACCTAGCGCAGGATAAAGATCCCTACCAATATAAATCGGATAGCTCTGCCTGCCAAGCGGCACCCAGACAACGCGCATCATTTCACCTCTTCTAGCGGTCGGCCACCATGGTCTGATAAGCCCTCCAATGTGCCTGCATCTCTTCCAGCGAATCGCCGCCCAGTTTTTCACGCAATGCAGCAGCCACCTCCCAGGCTACCACCGCCTCGCCGACAATGCTGGCCGCCGGCACAGCGCAAACATCGGAGCGCTCCACTGTGGCCCGGCTTGGCTGATGGTTTTCCAAATCCACGCTGCCCAGCGGCTTATACAGCGTAGGAATCGGTTTCATGGCCGCGCGCAGCACGAGCAGTTCCCCGTTCGTGGTTCCGCCTTCTAGGCCACCCGCCCTGTTGCTCTGGCGAAAATAGCCGCGCAACTCATCGTAGGCGATTTCATCATGGACGCTGGAGCCGGGCAGCCGGGCCAGAGCAAAACCGCCGCCGATTTCCACACCTTTAATGGCCTGGACACTCATCAGCGCTGCGGCTAGCCTACCGTCCAGCTTACGGTCCCAGTGGACATGACTGCCAAGGCCGACAGGCACACCGCTGACCACCACCTCAAAGATGCCGCCAAGCGAATCACCCGCCTCCCGTGCCTTTTCAATCAGCGCCATCATGGCTTCGCCTGCTTGCGCATCCAGGCAGCGGAGCGGAGAGTTTTCTGTCTCTGAGGCCAGCGCCGGCAACTCTTCCGGGAGAACGCCCCGGCCCGTCACTGCCCCGATAGACAGCACCTGCGAAAAAATACGGATATTAAACACGTACAGCAGTTGTTTGACCACGGCGCCCACGGCCACCCGAGCGGCCGTTTCCCGTGCGCTGGCCCGCTCCAGCACATCTCGCAAGTCTCTAAGATTATATTTTAGCGCCGCAGACAGGTCGGCATGACCCGGGCGCGGCAGAGTCATGGCCGGCAAGTCCTCCGGCTGCTCTCCCACCGTTGCCATTTGCCCCAGCCAGTTAACGTGATCGCTGTTTGTAATCTGGATAGCCAGCGGGCTGCCGAGCGTCCTCCCAAAACGCAGCCCGGAGAGAAAGACAGCCCGGTCTTTTTCAATCTTCATCCTGCCGCCGCGCCCGAAGCCTCCCTGGCGACGAGCCAGCTCCCAATCCACCGCTACCGTATCGAGCTGCAGGTTGGCGGGCAAACCCTCCACAATGACTACCAGCGCTGGCCCG
>JAGXSQ010000054.1 GCA_018333395.1 Dethiobacter sp. | reverse complement strand
CGCAGGAACTGCGGGGATAGCCTGTGGAGTTCCGGTAAGACCTCTCCTGCGGGAAGGCTCGGGACGATGAACCAGGAATCTTGCGACTTCAGTCGTGAGAGGTTCAAATTGGCAGAAGTTTATTGTACTCTTACTTTAAGAAGAGAAAGAACGGATGAGGCATCCATGATACGAGTCAGTGAACGAAAGCTTTCTATCATTATTTTTTCGCTGTTTTTTTCGTGGTTGATAGCCTTTCTTTTTCAGGGAAAAATTCTGCATGCTCTGGCGGGGTACCACCGGGTAGCAATCGAAGGCTATATTTTTAGAATTATCGCTGCTCATTTTGCCGGGTTGTTCCTGTGCGGCTTTTTTGTGCGCACAATCTTGACGGCAAAGCGGCTGATGCTCTTTTCTCTTGTCGTTTGCCTGGCTGCTTCCGCGGTGTTTTTCCTGCCGCCGTCTGGTTTATGGCTGGCGGCGCTGCTGGTCGCCTCGTTTCTGTCCGGCGCTTCGGTGGCGGCCTGGGGGTTCTTTTTCAAAAGCGGCACCCCCAGAGGCGAAAGGCTGAAAACAGCTGCTTCAGCATTGATCTATACCAATATTTTAATGATTGTACTCAACATGGCGGCGCTGCTGATTTCTCCTTTCTTAGGGCTTGGCTTTGCTATGCTGATGCTTGCGGCTGCGGTTCCGTTTGTGCTTTGGTTGCCTGAAACCTCTGCCGCTGAGGATATTCTTGCGTCGGAGCCTGACGGGAACCTGGCCGGTGTCGCACGGCCCATGGCTTTTCTAGGCCTGTTTATTATCGTTGTCACTATTGCTTCGGGTATGATGTTTCAGGCAGTTGGTCCCGCTTTTGCACATCTGGAATGGCTGACCAGCTGGTACTGGGCTGTTCCCTATATTGCGGCCATTTATATTGTAAAAAACTGCCCCGCAAGGCAACCCTTACTTACATTCTCTTTCTCGCTATTGCCATGATTGGCTTTTCCTTTATTTTTTTTCTGCTCCTGGACCGTTCAGCGCCTAGCTATCTCTTGATTAATGCCCTGATGATGGGGGCCTTTGGCGTCTTTGACCTGTTCTGGTGGAGCATTTTAGGTGAAATGCTGAGCTTTGGCAGTAATCCGGCCAAGATTCTCGGGATGGGGCTGGGGCTGTCTGCCAATGTCTTCGGGGTGTTACTGGGAGGTCTTGCGGGCCTCTTTTTGGCCTCTGCCGGCACGGATAGCTATTATGTCACTTTGCTGGCGCTGGCGGTGGTCTGTGTGACGATGGTGCTGCTTCCCCCGTTACATAAAAGCCTGACCGGTTTGCTGAAAGAACATGAGTTTCTGACCGTACTTGCGGAAATGACGCCGAATGAGCAGGGCCAGTTAGTTACAGGCTTATCCGTTTCAGGGCAGCTGACGAAGCGTGAACGTGAAATTGCCGCATTGCTGCTGAGGGGTAAAAGCTACCGGACGATTTCCGCTGAGTTGTATGTAAGTGAAAATACGGTTAAGACGCATGTGAAAAATATCTATGCCAAGGCCGGCGTACGGAGCAAAACGGAGCTGGCAGGTCTGTTGCTGGAGAGACAGAGTGTTCACGCAGACTAGTTGCAAAGCCTGAAATTAAAGGCCTCTCACCCAAAAGGGTGAGAGGCCTTTTGCGAAAAATCGCCCGGGAAGGTGATTTGCCGCTCTGCAAAAAGTGTTAGAATTGCTTTGCAGGTATCACGCAGACGGGAGATAGCAGCATGATGAAGTTGACACAGCGCGCCAATTTTTTCCTGACGGCGGCTATACTGGCGACTGCTTTATCGGTTATGCTGTTCTTGTTGCGCATACCGGTACTGAAGGTCTTCTTGCCGGTATTTTTGTCTGCAGCTCTGGTCTTTGCCGTATTTTATGAGAGGGCCTTAAAAACAATTGCTGATGCCCGTCTGATTGTGGAAAATCAGATTCTCTATATCCAGCCGGCGGTGATTTTTGACCAGGCGCCGGCAAAAAAGGCGGGGAAGCTGACGGGCGAGTCCTTTGAGATCTTTGTGTCCTGTTTCGGCATTCTGCTGGATGGCAGGGTTATCAGGTTCAACCGCGGCAAAATCCGGCTGAAAGCGGTTGAGCTTGGGCGGGCTTACATCGGCCTTACCTATGGGACAGCCGAAAAGGAACAGCAAGCGAGGCTTCTCTGCCCCGCCTTTGGTGAGGAGGAGGAGGCAGAGATGGCCAGGAAATTTCATGATGAAACCGGGATTACGGTGGTGCATGCCAATTAAAATTCTCTGACCGGTGAAACAGGCTTGTATTCGGCAACCGGTACGTAATTTTACGAGAAGGGGGAGCATAGTGGAGGCCACATTAGCGACTACCCCGAAGGCAGGCAAACAACTGAAAGTTTTTACACTGGGCCAGTTCGTGGTAGAAAACGGGGAAACACATCTTTCCGAATCCGGCGGGCGCTCGCGGAAGGTCTGGGAACTGTTTAAATATTTACTGGTCCATAACGACCGGGTGCTGCTTCCGGAAGTTATTGCGGAACAGTTATGGCCGGACCAGAATTATGCAGATGCCAAGAGCGCTGTCCGGACACTTATCCACCGCTTGCGCGGTCTGCTGGGCAACGGGGTGGACCTGATAAAATTTGTCCAGGGCGGCTATACTTTAAACCGCCACCAGGATTTGTGGCTGGACATAGCTGTCTTCGAAGGGTGTTGCCGCGAGGCCCGCCAAGCCGCCAAGCAGGGACAGGCGCGGATGGCGGAGGACTTGTACAGGCAGGGACTCGCCCTTTACAAAGGAGACTTGTTGCCGGAATGCGCCTACAGTGACTGGCTGATTCCCCTGCGGAACCATTATCACCGCTTGTACCTGCAAAGCGTGCTGGAGTTGACCGAACTCCTCAGGCAAACACAGTCTTATGGTGAAATTGTTGAGGAAGCGGCCAAGGCGCGCTGATAGACTACTTTGAGGAAGAGATACATATTTACCTGCTGGAAGCGTTGCTTGCCGAAGGCAAAGTCACGCAGGCCAAGGGGCATTACGAGAATGTCACAGCAGTATTTTACAGGGAAATGGGCATCAAGCCTTCCCCGGCTATGAAACGCCTGTTACGGCAAATCCAGGAGCGCGATGACGAGGGCGGCAACATCCTGGACTTTACCTCTTTCAGGGAGGCGATGGACAGCCGCCAGCAGGCTGGCGGCGCGTTCCTGTGTGAGCCGGAATTTTTTCGCTTTCTTTCCCAGCTGGAAACACGCCGGGCGCAAAGAAGCGGTCAGAATGGGCTGCTGCTGATGCTTTCCGTTACGGCGTCCGGGACGGACGGGATGGTTGACGCCAAAACACAACAGGCCGCAGCCCTGCAGGAGGTGCTGCAGGGAACCCTGCGCTACAGTGATGTGTTCTGCAGTCTTGGCGGTCACCAGTTTATCGTGTTGCTGCCGGCCACCACGCCGCAGCAGGGGCAGGTCCTCCTGCAGCGCCTGGCAGCCGTCTTGGGCGGCAAGAAGCTGCTGCTGAAAAGCCGCCTGCAGCCGCTTAACCTGGCGGAGTAATTTAAGGGACACCATACTGGATTATTCATCCCGGGCTTGCCTTAAGCCGAAGGACTCGAAGTGACTGTCAAAGGTCAGGGCCTCTTCCGGGGGGCTGGGCAATTTCTTGCGGGAACCGGCCTCCTGTGATATGATGATTACGATGTTACGGCAATTTACTTGAAATATGGGGGTTGCAGCTTGCCGGAGCGGAGCAGGGACTGGATAAACTCGGAGGCACATGATGGGAAAGAGAGTTCTTGTTGTTGATGATGACGTTAATATCAGAGAGGTACTGAAACTGTACCTGACTTTTGAGGGTTTTGATGTTTCTTGGGCCGGCGACGGTATCGGTGCCCTAGACGTTTTCGCGCGGGAAAAACCGGACGTAGTTATTTTGGATCTGATGCTGCCGGGGAAAAGCGGGTTTGAAGTTTGTCAGGCTTTGCGCCAGGAAAGTAGCGTGCCTGTCCTGATGCTGACAGCCAGAGATGCGGTGGAAGACAAGCTGACCGGCTTCCGGCTTGGTGCTGATGATTATGTCGTAAAACCTTTTGATCCGCTGGAGGTAGTGGCCAGGGTTAGAGCGTTACTGAGGAGAGCGGCGGAGCATCAAGAGCAGGCGGTGGCCGCCGATAAAATAGGCGCGCTGGAAGTTAACATGGATACTTATGAGGTGCATCTCCAAGGGACGGCGGTGGAGCTAAAGCCCAGGGAGCTGCAGCTTTTATTTTTCTTCTGGCAGCATAAAAATAAAGTTTTTGACCGGGAGCAACTGCTGGCAAAGGTCTGGGGGTACGACTACGCCGGTGAAACACGGACGGTTGATGTCCATATTCAGCGGTTGCGTGAAAAGCTGGAGCAGGAAGGCTGCGGCTACAGATTTAGAACTATCCGCGGGGTGGGCTATAAATTCGAGGTGAGCCTGTGAAGAGTATTTTGGGTCGGCTGCTGCTGACTTATGTGCTTATTATTGCCTTTGCCATTGCATTGCTTTCCGTCTTGCTCTCCGTGTTTCTGAAAGAGCATCTTTTTCGGGAGAAGCAGGGATCGCTGCTGGAAACAGGTTATTATCTGAACACCCTGCTTGTCAGATGGCGCCGTGGCGTCTTAACGGAGCAGGAATTAGTGCTGGCCACCAATGTCGCCGGCGAAACAGCCAATGCCAGGGTCGTATTGCTAGATGTGCCGGAAGAAGGGCTTCCGGAACGTGGCACCTGGCCGGAAGAAATGCCCGATGAATGGCTGGCCGAGCTGCTGGTCAGAATTCGGCAAGGGGAAACTGTGGTCGTAAGGCGGCAGTTTGCAGCAGAACTAGACACCTATGTGGTGGCGGTAGGTGTGCCTTCTCTGACCGGTGGTCGTGTCACGGGGGCGATTATTATATTTTCACCGCTGAACGAGTTAGAGGGAGTTTTGGCGCAAGCCCGGAGGGTGGTCTGGCTGAGCGGGTCGCTGCTGTTGCTTCTGGTTTTTGTCGTTGTCTATTTTGTCTCTTACCGCCTAGCTAGGCCCATTGTCCGGGTGAGCAGGGCTGCGGAAGCCCTAGCCTGCGGCCAGGACGTGGCTGACCTGGAAGAATATGGGGAAGATGAGGTGGGTCGGCTCGTCCGCTCCTTTAACCAGATGAAAAACAAACTGCAAAAGACGGAAAAGATGCGCCGGGAGCTGCTTGCCGGCGTCTCCCATGAGCTACGGTCCCCGCTGGCCGCCATCAGGGGGTTTGTGCAGGGCATTTTGGATGACGTGATCCCTCCCCGGGAACGTCCGAGGTACCTGTCGCTCGTTTTGCAGGAGACCAGTCGCCTTACCGCCATGACCAACGATTTGCTGGAAATGGCGGGTCTGGAGTCCGGCAGCATTATCCTGCAAAAGGGTAAATTTGATTTATGTGGCGAAGTCAGGGAAGTAGCCGAACTTTTTTCGGGCCAAGCCCGTGACAAGAATCTGGGTCTAGAGGTAGATGGCTGTGAGCAGGCTTTGCTGGTCTTTGCTGACAGCGACAGGCTTAGGCAGGTTATCAACAACTTGCTGTCTAATGCGGTAAAATTTACTCCGTCCGGAGGCAGAGTAGGGATTAACGTGGCGGGCGGGGAGCGTACGGTCACCTTTGAGGTGTGGGACACGGGCCCCGGTATCCCTTCCCAGGAGCTGCCGCTTGTTTTTGAGAAATTTTACCGGGTAGAAAAGTCCCGGGACGCGTCTGCCGGTGGTACAGGGCTGGGCTTGGCCATTGCCAAAAGTATCGTCGAGCTGCATGGCGGGCAAATCGCTTTGGAAACAGGCGAAAAGGGTACTGTGGCGCGGGTAACTTTGCCCAGGAAATAATTTGTTTACATACTGTTTACAAGAGGGTTATCTTTCGGTTACATGCCATGGTTACAATGATATCAAGTGGGGGAGGAAACTTTTCCAGGGGGTGATGGTAAGATTGGGAAACCCTAAGAAACTGCTCATGGTGGCGCTTTTGCTGGCGGCAACGCTAGTCGCTGGTTGTATGCCGGGGCCGTCTGGGCAGCCTGGCACAATGACTGGCAGGGAAGAGGCCGGGAGAGCGGTAGAGGGGAAGCCAGGGGCAGAGGAAAAAGAAGCAGCTACGGAGCAGGCTTCTGCACCAGAGCAGCAAGACACTGTCCCAGCCCAAGAACTACAGGACAGGCCAGATAAGCAGCTGGTAATTATTTCGGAGAATCCCGTCTTTGCTGATTCCGGGCAGCTGCTGGGTGCTTTGGATAAAGAACTGGAGACACTGCTTAGCGTGTTGGGAGCAATGGATGATATCCAGGATGAGGAGCTAAATTTTTGATTGAAGGAGGCGCTGCGACTATGTTAAAAAAGGTACTGCATGTCAGCATGGTAGTTGTATTGTTGCTCGCCGGCACGGGAGCTTTCGCGGAGCAGGCGGAGGCCCGGGGCCAGGGACGAAAGATACGCGAACAGGTCAGAGAACGGGTATATGGAGAGGTCTATAGGCAAAAAAGCAGTGTGAGGGAAAAAGTATATGGTCAAATATATAGCCGGGAGAAGGTTACGGAAAGAGTTTACAGCCAGCGGGTCATTGCCAGGCAGAGGGCCGCGCAAGTCAGGGAAAACCGCCAGACCATCAAAGAATTAAACCGGACTGTGAAAGAAGAGATGGCTGTTGTCCGGGAATTAATCAGGGAACTGCGGAAGAATCCAGATTTGTTTACAAAAGTAATGGAAGCTGCCGTTAAAGAGCGTTTGCTGCTGATCAGGGAAAACAGGCAGAGGTTTGCGGAAACCATCGGGGATATTAATGAACAGCGGGATAAATTGCGGGGGAACAGGCGGCAGAAAAACAACCCGGGTGTGCGTGGCAATGTAGACCAGATCTTGGCGGTGCAGGGGGCGAGGATTGCTATGCTAAGAGAGATGGTTGAGGACATTGCTGCACTGCGAGTGTTCTTGCAAGCGCCAAAGCCATAGTAAGGTAACCCTAGAAAAGCGGATCTACGAGGCTAGGGGGCGGCTTATAGCCGCCCCCTAGCTTATTGGGGGTGCTTTTGGCTAGGAACACCGACAGCGAGGGTGGCGTTACCTGAGCTGGTTTTCAGCTCCCAAAAATGTGGAGCGAGCTTAAAAGAGCGCCAAGGCCGAAGTAAATGAACCCGAGCAGACCAAAACTGAGCAGCAGCCCGGCCAACAGAAAGATACCGTCCCTGTTCAGCAAGCCGGTGCCCAGCAGCATGACGGCGAAGGCAGGTAGTGTATTCATGAAGGGCAGGGGGGTGAAGAGAATAAACCCCATGATAATGATGGTTATGGCGACCACGCGCAACATGATTTTTCCTTCCACGAAAAACCAGCGAGAGCGGGAGAAGCGCTCCAGCTTTTTAAAAAAAGCTACTCCCCGCTCCCGCAACTTGAGCGCTGTTTTCTCGGAAAGTTTGTAGTTTTTGACTCGCTGCGGCAGCCAGGGATACGGACGGCCTACAAGCATCTGAAAGCCAATGAGGATATAGAGAAAGCCGACGGTCGCCGCTGAACCGGGGGGAAGAATGGGGAAGAGTGTTGGCAGGGCCAGCACAACGAGCAACAAGCCAAAACCGCGCTCTGCTACGCGGCTCATCAATTCGCCTACTGAAATGTGGCCGCTTTTGCGGACATCAAGCACCGACTGCAGGACGCTTGACAAAGGTTCGTCGTGGTGTACGGACAAAAAAATCACCTTCCCTAGGGTCAGATTCTACTTTGCCGGCGAGATTCCTGCGCATATAGTTAAAAACATGCTCTTACTCAAAGGCGAAGATAGATTCTGTTAATTTAGTGATTAAATATCTTGAAATGCCTGATATGACTTTATCCTGTTTCTGAAACCTTCATTCTGGTAGTAGGGG
>JAGXSQ010000053.1 GCA_018333395.1 Dethiobacter sp. | reverse complement strand
ACAACCCACCACAGGATAAACAGCACATATGTAAGGAGATGGGTAGGCAACTGTTCCTCCGTAAAAAACATTGCCCGCAAATAAGGAGGATAAAAAAGCAGGATACACAAACCAACAAAAACAACTAGAGCCAAGACGCCTTGTGTTACAGGCTGTTCACTTGCAACCTGCATCACCTGGTTTTTTTGCTGTTTGCCCCGACTCTTCTTACCCATAGTCTCTCCCGCTTTCTGAGAAGTCTCCTTCCTAATTCTAACTTTTCAGTCCCTTAATTGCAATCAAATGTTAAAATTGTCCTGAATCCGTGATAGCAAATAAAGGCTGGTAGTCACGGATTCAGGTAAGATTGAAGACCAGATTGTTTTTGAAAGACTTGTTAACCAGCATTGTCGTAAGCCTAGAGGTATAGGTCGCGCTCTCCCTGCTCGATACATGCCAATCTTGCTAATGTTGATGAGCGCACCTTGTCATTTTTGATTTCCGCCAGGTGACGGCGGATTGTTTCCTCCCCTACCAGCTTTGTTTCCGGGGAAGCGTAGTCGAGCAAATACTCCTTAAAGGTCAGAATAGCATTGGGCTGGCAGACATCCTGGATTTTACCGCTTTTCGCCAGCGCCATAAAACGGTCGCCGGTACGGCCCTGGCGGTAGCAGGCTGTGCAATAGCTAGGCAGGTAACCGGAGCGGCAGATGCTTTGCAGCACCTGGTCAGGACTGCGGTGGTCGTCGACGGAAAACTGCGGTGTCGCCTCTTCTTCATCTGTTCCGCTGTCCTCCCGACGGTAGCCACCCACCCCGGTACAGGAACCAGCGGAAAGCTGCGAAATTCCTAAATCCAGCAGTTGGTCACGAAGAGCAGGACGCTCTCGAGTGGAAAGAATCAGCCCCGTGTAAGGGACCGCCAGGCGAAGAATCGCTACCAGCCTGGCAAAGTCCGCGTCACTGACCAGATGGGGAAACTGGTCAAGCTCCATACCGAGGGCCGGGCGCAGACGGGGAACCGAGATGGTATGTGGTCCTACGCCAAAAAGAGACTCCAGGTGCTGGGCATGCATGAGCATGGACAGCACCTCAAACTTGTAGTCGTAGAGACCAAAGAGCACGCCAAACCCGACATCGTCAATTCCGCCTTGCATAGCCCGGTGGTGAGCGCATGTATGCCAGTCGTAGTCGCTCTTTGGCCCGCTAAGGTGTACCTTGCCGTAGGTCTCCCGGTGGTAGGTTTCCTGGAACAGGATGTAGGTGCCGATGTCCGCCGCTTTCAGCCGGGCGTAGTCATCCACTGTGGTGGCAGCGATATTGATATTGACACGGCGAATACTGCCGTTTTTAAATTTAAGGGTGTAGATCGTCTTAATGCAGTCTATGATGTAGTCTAGGGGGCACTCGGCAGGGTGTTCACCCGCCTCCAGCGCCAAGCGCTTGTGTCCCAGGTTTTCCAGAACTCTCACTTCTTCGGCCAACTCTTCCTGTGAAAGCCTAGACCGCCGGAAGTCATTCTCTCTCCGGTAGCCACAGTAGAGGCAGTTGTTAATACAGTGGTCGCTGAGATACAACGGCGCAAACAAAACGAGCCGCTGGCCATAAATCTTTAGCTTGACTTCTCGGGCAGCCGCAAACAGCTCTTTCTGCAGCAAGATATCCTCATTTTCCAGCAAAACGGCCGTCTCCGCCAAGGAAAGGCCCGCCCCCTCCTTGGCTTTGGTAATTATTTTCTGCACCTCTTCGCTGGAGGCCTGCTTTCCCTCTGCCAGTAACCGTCGGATTTCATCCTCCCGGATAAAATCGGCCGGCTGCCACTGCTCAGATTTAAAATCACTCGCCATAAGCTTTACGCTCCTTTTTCGTGTCATTGTTATTGTTTTGGCTCGCTCAACGAAAAATACCAAAGCAAACTTTCCGTGTCGGTAGTATTACGGCGCAATCCATGTCAGCGTTGACTTGAATAGCGCCTGCAGCTCCGGGAAAGGCGAAAGCGCCCGCGGCAGGATGCCCATCAGGTAGGCGATGCAGACACCATAATTGACGATTGGCACCCCGGCCTCTTGAGCACAAGCGATGCGGGACAGCATTTCCCGCCGGTTGATCATGCATCCGCCACAGTGGATGACAAGCTGATAGGCGGACAAATTCTCAGGGAAACCATGGCCGCTTACCCAATCGAAGTCAAGCTCCCCCCCCACCACCTGATGGAGCCAGCGCGGGAGTTTGACGCGACCGATGTCGTCCTCCACACGGTGGTGCGTGCAGGCCTCCGCCATCAGCACCCTATCTCCCGGCCGCAAGCGGCCAATGCCCTGCGCTCCCGCCACCAATGTAGCCAGGTCGCCTTTGTAGCGGGCAAAAAGGATGGAAAAGGAGGTCAGCGGCACATCCGGCGGTGTATCGGACTCTGCTTTTAGAAAAGCTTGCGAATCTGTGACCACAATCTTCGGGCGCTCCCTTAGGCATGCCAGCGCCTGCGGCAGTTCCCTCTCGGTGACAACCAATGATAGGGCGCCATGGTCCAGAATGTCGCGGATCGTTTGCACCTGCGGCAGAATCAGCCTTCCTTTTGGCGCTGCTTTGTCAATGGGCACGACCAGCAAGGCGGTGTCGCCAGGGCTCAGCAGATCACCAATGATACTTAGCTCATCCCAGCTCGACGGAGCGCTACGGATGATCGCCAGCTTCAGGTCGCCAATCCCCCGACCAGTGATAGCGCTTACCGCCACTGTCTCTATTCCCAGCTTTTCCTGCCAAGCAGTTTTTTCGCTGTCGGTCACCGGATGCAGGTCAGCCTTATTCAGGACACCCACTACCGGCACCTGCTTCTCCCGGCAAAGCGCCAGGATCCGTTCTTCGTAGGGCGAGACGTGCTCGGCGGCATCCAGCACCAGCAAAGCCAAATCAGTCCGCTTCAGGATCTGGTAAGAGCGCCTGACGCGCAGTTCCCCCAACTCCCCCTCATCATCAAGACCTGCCGTGTCAATCAGAACTACCGGCCCTATCGGCAAGATCTCCATTGATTTAAACACCGGGTCAGTGGTTGTGCCTGGGACAGGGGAAACCAGCGCCACCGGCTGGTTTGTCAGGGCATTAATCAGGCTCGATTTACCAGCGTTTCGCCGGCCAAAAATAGCAATGTGCAGACGGTTGCTCCTTGGCGCATTATGCATTATCGGCCACGCTCAGGTTCTCTACTTTGGTAGGCGGCGCAAAGGTATCTTTGGGGCTGTGTCCGCAGTCTGTGGCTACCGTTCGGCCGAGCGAAGCGATGATGCCGCCAATACAGTTGCGGCAGTGCGCGGGGTTGTCATCTAGGCAAATCTTGTTCGGATAAATTTCGTACATTCGACGGTAGCGGTTGGGAGTGATGTTGGGCATAACCACGTTAGCGCCAGCCAAGAGAGCCTTCTGGCGTCCCTGGCTGTCGATGGTGCCGAGCGCCGTAGTGGCCGGCAGGTGCGCCTGCGGCAAGAGCAGTCGGGCAGTGGCTATCATTTTCAGCGTCATGTCCAGCGTCCCTAGCGGGTACTCGCCAAGAGGAGTTCTGGGATTAGGGATAAACGGACCGATACCGGCCATCTCCACGTCCAGATCTCGCAAAAAAAGCAAGTCATCAGCCATAGATTCTCTAGTCTGTCCGGGCAACCCCACCATACAGCCTGAACCTACCTGATAGCCCAGCTCCCGCAGCTCGTACAAGCAGCGCTGGCGGTTGTCAAAAGTCATATCCGGGTGCAGCGCCCGGTAAAGTTCGCGGTCAGACGTTTCGTGCTTTAACAGATAGCGGTCCGCCCCGGCTTCCCGCCACATTTTATAGTCCTCCCGGCCGCGTTCACCAACGCTTAAAGTTACAGCCAAATCGAGTTCACTTTTCAGCTGATAGACAATGCCGGCCAGCATCTCGGTCGTGTAGTAGGAGTCCTCGCCGGACTGTAGCACCACCGTCCGGTAGCCCAAAGCAGCGCCAGCCCTGGCGACAGACAGTATCTCCTCCGCCTCCAGCCTGTAGCGCACCAAGGCACTGTTAGCATGGCGCAGACCACAGTAAAGACAGTTGCGCTCGCAATAATTGGAAAACTCAATCAGACCCCGCAGGTGCACATGATCTCCCATGAACTCTCTTCTGACTTTGTCTGCCGTGGCCAGCAAATATGTCTCCTCTTCCCCGGTACTGCCCAGCAACGCCGCCACTTCCGCGTGTCCCATTTCGCCACCGGCGGCGGCCAACTCTATAATTTCACGTACTCTCTTCTCCATAATGCCTCCTTTACTTCCTGCTCAGCGCCGACTTGACGTTTACTCCGGGTATGGCTCCCAACCTTCCCGTCAGCGCCCCGATTTCATCAGTGGTGCCGTCCACAATCAAGGCTATGACGGCTACTTGCTGCTCACGGTAAGGGACGCCCATACGTCCGATGATAACATCTCCAAAATCACTTAAAATTTCATTGACTCTTCCAGCAGCGTTTTCCCGTCCTTCGACAACAATGCCTACTACACCCAACCGCTTCTCCAAGGTTACCATCCTCCTGGAAATAAGCTAAAAAAAACAGAGCCGACAGGCCAATGTTCGCCTGCAAGGCTCTTTTTTCGCACATAAACACTACCTCCCTCGCCTCAGGCAAACCCTTGGCAACAGTAATTTTTTCTCCTTGGGCCAGCGCACCGGACCCGCAGAACTAACTCCACTATAAAGGAAAAAAACGCTGGAAGCAAGCTTTTTTTATTACAGCGCCGCTTCTACCCGCTCCTTTATTTGTTGGTATTCCTCCCGGGAGATCTTGACTGCTCCGACTAACACTCGTGGTAAGATTTTTTCTAAAAACGCTTCCTTGGCCGACTCTTGGTTGTACTGCTCAAGTGGATATTCTTCCGAGAACGCCCTGCGTACTTTTTCTTTCTTAAAATTAGTTGCTTTGACGTTAGCGTACACAAGCAATCTCTCCCCGCCCGGCACCACCGACACCTCCGGCGGGGAAACCTTGTATGCTATGGCACGCTCCTCATCGTAGTAATATTCGCTCATTTCCAGCCCTCCAACCTCTGAATTAACTCGTGCAGCCCTGGCCAGTGGCCTGATAATGTCGCTAGGCAGCATTTCTCTCATCTGACTTAGAGATTCGACAGCGACTGTTTTTTCTCCTGCCTTAACCTCTCCCTCATCGGCCTCCCACCAAAGTTATTTTAGCTGACCCTGATGGCGAATACCGGGCAGACGCTGCCGCAGTAGCCGCAAAGCAGGCATTTGTGGTGGTCTACCTGTGCTTTGCCCTCCACCAGTTTTATAGCGTCGCTGTGGCAGGCCTCTACGCAGGCGGAACACCCCTCGCAGACGAAACTGTAGATACGAATGCGCTTGTCTTTCGTTTGCGGTTCCTCTATTTCCTGCCCAGAAAACAGGCGGATATTGTTCCTTACCTCCTGTTCCGACACCATGCCCACCGCCAGCGCGCTAACCCCTTCCAGTGCACGAACAAAGTTGATGGCAGCGGTGAATTGAGAGATAAGGTTGCCTCCGGCCAGAGCTTTCATGGCATAGACACCCTTGCCGGAGGCGGCGGCCCTAGCCATGGAGTGGGTCATTTCTTTCACCGTGCCGTTAATCAGGCCAAATCCTTGCTTATTGATCAGAGCGAAGACAACATCAATATCATCCCTGACGACGGCGGCTTCCACCGTTTCCCTGTTGTGGGTGGCCAGTCCTACGGCGCGGATTACGCCCTGGTGTTTGTAGTGGTGCAGGCACCGCAGCGCTCCGCTGCGGTCAGTGAATACTTCTCGGCCTGGCCGCGCGGCGTGGAGGTGATAGATGTCTATGTAATCCGTGGATAATTCCTGCAGGGATCGCTCCACCGCCTCGGCCATACCGTCATAGGATGAGGCAGTCGACTTGGTGGCAATGACAACCTGAGAGCGAACATTGCGCAGCACCTCACCCAGGTAAACCTGGGTACGGTACATATCCGCAGTGTCAAAGAAATTTATGCCGCCGGCTAGGGCGTATTTTATTATTTCCATGCTTTTGTTCTTTGATATATCTGTTTGCAGCGGCCCCATGGGCAGAAGGCCAAGGCACAGTTCAGAAACGGTCAAGCCTGTTTTGCCAAGACTATTGTATTTCATTTGCAGTAGCACATCCCTCTTTATGACGAAATTTTCTGCATCCGGATGGGAAAAGCGACTTATAGTCGCTTTTCCCGCCGTCGGTAACATTCAGCGCCCGCCACAACAGCTGCGCCGCTCGGGCCTGTTCCTGGCGCGCATTTCGCGGATTGAACGGTCATAACATTTTGGACATACCGCCCTTGGTTCCCTCTTGCCGAGCATCAATGGTGTGTTAAATTTAAACCCGCACTTGACGCACATCCAGTTCAGCGCCATTTTTCTCCACCCCTCAGTACGTGTGATTGCCAGCCTTCAGCAACAGCTTGCATCACTACAGTATATGAAACACACCTCTGATGGGGAAGCTCGATAGCAACGCTCTCGCCTACCTGATGATGACGATGCCAGCCAGAGTGCCTTTAGGTACCTTGTCTGCCTTAACACCACTGCCAACAGGATAAATCTCCCACCCCGCCTGCGCCGCCATCTGGAAAACGTCCATACCAACAGCTTCCATGGAAGGCCTAGCCAGCAGCGCAAAGCGGCATTTCTTTCCTTCTAGGGCCAGACAACCTTCCTCTTTGACGCAGAACGTATGCCGGCATGAGCCAGCGCCGAAGCCTACCGCCAAGTAGTACCCATCGTAAAAGGCCATCGACTCGATCTCGCTCACAATTTTACTGATCTCCTGGTAGGCAGACACTCTTTCCTTAATGGTCGCCTTATCCCGTACAATAACTTCCGGCGGTACATCTTTGGTAAAAAAAACGGCCCAAGAAAGCTTTTTTAGGTGCTCGCGCAATTCGGCAGGCTTCAGGGTATGCGGAGGACAATTGGCACATACGCCATAGCCGAAACATCTGGGAACCTGACATTTCAGTATTACCGTCTCATCGACCGGAATCTGGGACGTTCGTACCAGACAAGCGTTGGTCGCTCCAAGCTCCAGCGCTTTTTCCCTGTAACGCTCCAGATCCACCGCCAACTTCGCTTCGTCTGCGGAGACACTAACTTTTTTCATTTCTGCCGCCTCCTTCTTCCCACATGGTAAGCTCGTTCTGCTCTCTACCAGTTTTTAAGCACTTTATAATAGCATAAAACTTTTTCTGTCGGAACATCCAGATACTTCTCGCCATTGTTGTACCGTTGGGCAACTTTACCACATTTTATAATTTATTCATTCTATGGATGGCGTAAATACTTAAAGGAATCATCGCCACACCAAAAACAATTATGCCTCGTAAAGCGAAAAACTGAACAACAAGCATAGCAAACCCGATAAGCATCACAAAATTTCCGGC
The DNA here is from genome assembly GCA_018333395.1 of Dethiobacter sp. The sequence goes on along the minus strand of JAGXSQ010000053.1, from coordinate 1,642 downwards.
AAAATAAGCCAGTGCATCTTTATCTTTGACTTTCCGCTCATCATAGCCTGAAAGCAAAAAAAGCATCTTTTTAAAGCGGATTAAATAGCCGAGCAAAAGCACAAGCAAGCCTAATGCCAGGAAAACGATGCGGGCAACAGGTGGCATTCCCTGTGGTTCTACCAAAGCTGTAGCAGCCAATTCTGCCAAAGGTGCCGATTCCAAACTTACAACCCTTTGTGCAAATTCCTCCAAAAAAGCGTCAAAATCATCAGGTGCCAGCAGGACAAAGCTGTCTGCTAACCGGAGCACCAGCACCCGTGAGCCGGTGGTCATAAGCACTGCACCAGCCCCATTGCGTAGCTGGAAATTACCGGTACGGTAATCAGCTATGGCAGCCCCGCCGGTACGAAGCGCTGGCGCCAAAGCGGCTACTTCTTGCCAATCCGCCAGATAAGCAGCCAAAATTTCCTGTCGGCTGATTTCAAGCCTGGCATACGGCGGCGTATTTACTTGCAGTAACCCGTCGCCAATCGCCACATTTGTCAACCGCGGCGCAATCACTATTAAATAAAAAATCAACACGGCGACAGCTGCCATAATCGTAACAGTAAGCGACGCTGCGGCTCCGCTTCTCCCTCTTGTCTGCCACCAACCGAGCGGCACTGCGACTAACACCACCAGTAAAATGACGCTACTTAACCACGCCGCTTCCTGCGGCATGGTTAGTGGATAAGTTGTCATACCAGCACCTCCCCTCTCCACTCTCTTTTCCGTTATTACTTAGGAGCGCAGCCACCTGATAATTTCCAGCGGTGTGGCTTCCTTGCCGTAGAGCAGAAAGCCGGTCTGAAAAATTTTGCCGGCCGCCCAGACCATCAGCGCTGTAGTAGCCAGCAACAGCACGCCTGATAAGGCAATGTCTGTTAAGATAACCGTATCTGCAACAACCAGGCGAGTCAGCATTACCCCGGCGGTAGTCAGGGGGAAATAACTGCCAAGACGTGCTACTAAGCCATTGGGATCAGCAATGACCGAACCCATAAACAGAAACGGCAAATACGGGGTCATCATCACTACCCCCTGGTAGTTACTGGCTTGCATCGGGTCGTCCATAGTGGCGCCTAGGCTGATGAACATGGCGGAAAAGAACAGATACCCGCCCGATAGGAAAAACAGTAGTAAGGGCATCCGCGGGTCCAGCAAGTAGTGCCAGACGGTCAGGTCATAGTAAAAGCGCGCAAAGAGCAGGCCGGAGACAACCCAAAGGAAGGCCTGCAAGAGGCTCGGCACAAGGCAACCAAGAATTTTACCCAGCATAACGGACCCTGCCGACACAGAGGAGAGAAGCACTTCCGCCAACCGATCTCTTTTTTCCGTCAGTGCACTTTGCATGATCAGCATCCCTGTAGTAGACGCCACAAAGAACATTATTCCAACAAAGATACCCAGAACTATATTCCTCATTGGACTTACAGCATCCCCAATAGCTAGGGAGACGGTGCTGACGCTGAAGGGCGTCTCCAGATTGGCAATTATCTCGGGCGACAGGCCATACTTAGCCAGTTCGTACTGGCGCAGCACGCGCTGCAGAGAACTTTGCATAACAGTCATGTCCAGTAAGCCCTCATTAGTCGTCTTAACCGCTACCTGACGTGTAGTC
>JAGXSQ010000052.1 GCA_018333395.1 Dethiobacter sp. | reverse complement strand
CCGTCTCGGCCGCATCTGAAAACGGCGGGCGGGACGCCCGCGCTCCCAGGTCTACAGCCCCCAGGTCCACAGGTTGGGAAACCTTCCTCGACGCCGTTGTCCAAGCCGGCTTTTCGATCAGCGGGACATGGCCGATGCGCACAGAGCGAGATTTCGGCATGAAGACCGGTACCAATGTTCTGGCCTCCAGCATCGTCCTCGTCTGCCGCAAGCGATCGGCCGACGCGCCCACCGCCACGCGCCGGGAGTTTGTCAACGTGCTTAAAGCCGAGCTGCCCAAGGCGCTGCGCCACCTTCAGGAAGGCAACATCGCCCCGGTGGACCTGGCCCAGGCGGCCATCGGCCCGGGCATGGCCGTCTATACGCGCTACGCCAAAGTGCTCGACGCCGACGGCAAGTCTGTCCGGGTACGCGAGGCTCTTACCCTGATCAACCAGGTGCTGGACGAGGTGCTGGCTGAGCAGGAAGGAGCTTTTGACGCCGATACCCGCTGGGCCTTGGCCTGGTTTGAGCAGCACGGGTTTGAGCCCGCTGAATACGGTGTGGCCGAAACCTTATCCAAGGCCAAGAACACCAGCGTGCAGGGGATGCAGGAGGCGGGAATCATCCATGCCAGAGGGGGCAAGGTAAGGCTGCTTAAATCCGGTGAGCTGGCGCCGGACTGGGACCCGGAAAAGGATCCGCGCCTCACCGTCTGGGAGATGGTGCACCACTTGATCCGGGTGCTGGAGCAGGGGGAAGCCGCCGCCGCCGCACTGGTAGCCAAACTCCGTGGCCGGGCCGATACCGCCCGGGAGCTGGCCTACCGTCTCTACACTGTCTGTGACCGGAAAAAATGGGCGCAAGCAGCCCTGGCTTATAACGGTCTGGTGCAGAGCTGGCCCGAGATTGCCCGGCTGGCCCAGGAACGGAAACCCTTGGACCAGCAGCTAGATATTTTCGCCGAGTAGACACTCCTCTTATTGCGGTCTGCTTTAAGCAAGATGAATATTAGTGCCGGGCTGTTTGGTAATGCGGGCAGGATGCCCGCGCTCCCAGGGCCGTAGAGGACGGCGGGCAGGGACGCCCGCGCTCCCGGTTCACATATCCCGCCGATATTCTTGCCAGGGCAATTTGTACTGTGCTAATATATGTATAAAGAGCCAATATCGCGGTTTTACATGCTAAAAGGGGGTGTTTGTGACCGTGAAACGCTATCAGGTTACCCAGGAAGAATACGGCAGCATAAAAGAAAGGTTGACTGAAGTGCTAGCCCAGGATCCGCGCGTGATTTTTGCCTATGTCCACGGGTCGTTTTCCCCGAAGGACAAATTTGGCGATATAGATGTTGCCGTCTTTCTTAAAACGGAAAGTGAGATTAATTATCTGCAATGCGAGGTAAGCTTAGAAGCGAGCTTACATAAGCTGTTTCCTTTCCCCGTTGATGTACGGGTTCTAAACCATGCGCCAGACACCTTCCGTTACAGCGTTATTAAAAAAGGGCAAAAGCTGGTCGATAAAGACGAAAGTTTGCGAGTTGAATTTGAGACAGCTACTTTCAGCCGCTATTTTGATTTTTATCCCCTCCGCCGGCGTTATTTAAAGGAAGTGTTGAACCTTGAGATATGAGGCCGAAAAATTGACCCGTCTCATTTCAGAACAAAGTGCAGCGTTAAGACTTTTGCGGGAGTTGGCGACAATTACTCTGGAGAAGTTTGCGCAGGATCCTCATAAAGTAGCCAGTGCCAAGTACAATTTTATTGTGGCCATTGAGGCGGCCATAGATATAGGTAATCACCTGATCAGCAAAAACGGTTTAAGAGTGCCCGAAGATTACGCGGACACATTTCGCGTCCTGACGGAGAATGGGTTGTTTCCTCATGCATTTGGCGAGCGTTTGGCTAATATGGCACGCTTTCGTAACCGTCTGGTGCACTTGTATTGGGCGGTGGATGTAGCTCAACTGCATCAGAACCTTTGCCAGGAGTTGGGAGATTTTGATCTCTTGCGGCAATACCTGGCCCGGGCTATAGGGGAATTAGAGTAGCCGCAAAATATTTTTGGCAAGGAGTAAATCATGGCTATTACCAATCATGAACGGGTCGGCAAAGCGCTGGAACTGCTTAAAGATGGGCTGGCCCCTTTTGTGGAGCGTGAGCTGGCGGCCCATTACGGCAAATACTGGCTCACCCGGGTGACGGAGCACTGGTCCCGCGACCTGAGCTGGCCGGAGGGCCAGCAGCCCCACCTTGATGTGGCGGCAATCTTAAAGGTCTTTTGGGAGCAGTGGAACGAGGTTTTTCGTAAGACTCTCGGGCATGCCGAGCGCAGCCTGGTGAGCGAGCTGCGGGAGGTACGTAACAAGTGGGCGCACCAGGCTGCCTTCTCCGGCGACGATACGTACCGCGCCCTGGACTCGGCCGCCCGTTTGCTGACCGCCATATCTGCACCGCAGGCCACCGAAACAGACAAGATGAAGCAGGAGCTGTTGCGCGTGCGTTATGACGAGCAGGTGCGCAGCGAGAAACGCAAGAGCGCCGGCACAGCCGTGGAGAGCAAGGCGTCAGGCTATCTCAAGGCTTGGCGCGAGGTGGTCCATCCCCACCGCGATGTGGCCAGCGGCCGTTACCAGCAGGCCGAGTTTGCCGCAGACCTCTGGCAGGTTCACCTGGGCGAGGGCACTGACGAATACCGCAACCCGGTGGAGTTCTTCCGGCGCACCTACCTTACGGAGAGCCTGCAGCAGTTGCTGGTTGGCGCGGTAGAGCGCCTTAGCGGCGACGGGGGCGACCCCGTGGTACAGCTTCAGACTAATTTCGGCGGCGGCAAAACCCACTCCATGCTGGCCCTTTATCATCTCTTTTCCGGCCGGGACCATACCGGCCTGCCCGGCCTTGAAACCATCATGAAAAAAGCGGGAAAAACCAGCTTGCCGGCCGTACGACGCGTTGTGCTGGTAGGCAATAAAATTTCCCCCGGCAGCCCCGTTACCAAGGAAGACGGTACCGTAGTGCATACCCTCTGGGGGGAGCTGGCCTGGCAGCTTGGGGGCCGGCAGGCTTATGACCGTTTGCGCCTTGATGACGAACGGGCCACCAGCCCCGGTGACGCCCTGCGGGATCTCTTCAATGAATACGGCCCCTGCCTGATCTTAATTGACGAGTGGGTGGCCTACGCCCGGCAGCTGCACTTCACAAGCGACCTGCCGGCGGGAAGTTTTGAGACCCAGTTCAGCTTTGCCCAGGTGCTCACCGAATCGGCGAAGCTGGCGCGGCAGTGCTTGCTGGTGATCAGTTTGCCCGCGTCCGATACGGCGGCATCACCCCACGCCCGGGCTGACGACGCCGAGGTGGGCGGGCAGCGGGGCCGTGAAGCGCTGGAGCGCCTGCGCAATGTGGTTGGCCGCGTGGATTCATCCTGGCGTCCGGCCAGTGCGGAAGAGGGTTTTGAAATAGTACGGCGACGCCTCTTCGAACCCCTGGTGGATCGTTCCCAATTCGTGGAGCGGGACCTGGTGGCCGGCCAGTTTTACGACCTCTACCGCACGCAACAGCAGGAATTTCCGCCCGAATGCCGGGACAGCGACTATGAGAAGCGCCTGCAGGCAGCCTACCCCATCCATCCGGAAGTATTTGACCGTCTCTATACGGACTGGTCCACCCTGGCAAAGTTTCAGCGCACGCGGGGTGTGCTACGTCTCATGGCGGCGGTAATCCACAGTCTCTGGGAAAAGGGCGACCGAAACCCCCTGATCATGCCCTCCACCGTCCCCATCGACGACCCGCGGGTACAATTTGAACTGACCCGTTACCTTTCAGATAACTGGGTGCCGGTTATCGCCCGGGATGTGGACGGGCCTAACTCCCTGCCGCAGCGCATTGACCTGGAGGCGCCTAACCTGGGGAGGCTGGCGGCCTGCCGCCGTGTGGCCCGCACCATTTACCTGGGGTCCGCGCCCACGCCTGCGGCGGCCAACCGTGGGCTGGAGGACCGGCGGATCAAGCTTGGCTGCGTAATGCCGGGCGAAGCGCCGGCCGTATTCGGCGACGCCCTGCGGCGCCTTGCCGCCGCGGCAACTTACCTTTACCAGGACGGACCCCGTTTCTGGTATTCGACCCAACCTACGGTAACTAAACTGGCGGAAGACCGGGCCGAGCAGCTTAAGCGGGATCCAGATGCCGTAGCAAAGGAGCTGGATGTCCGCCTGCGTAAGGATGTTCAAAAAAGGGGCGACTTCAGCCGCGTCCATCCCCTGCCCCAATTAAGTCAAGAGGTGCCTGATGACCTTGACGCCCGCCTTGTAGTATTGGGGATTGATTACCCCTACGGCAGGGAAGCGAACAGCCCAGCCTTGGCAGCAGCGAAAGGGATCCTGGAGATGCGCGGCAACGTGCCCCGCCTTTACCGCAATACCCTTGTTTTCCTGGCTGTGGACAGGACCCGCCTGCAGGACCTGGATGAAGCGACGCGCCGTTATCTTGCCTGGAAATCAATTCTTGCCGAAAAGGAAGGGCTTGACCTTTCCCCCCACCAGGTAAGGCAGGCGGAAGCGCAGCTGTCAAGTGCGGAGACTACCCTGCTGATGCGCATCCCCGAGGCCTATCAATGGCTCTTGGTACCCGTACAGCTATCGCCACAGGGGGCTGTGGAGTGGCAACCTTATCGCTTTAACGGCCAAGAGGCCCTTGCTGAACGGGCCAGCCGCAAGCTGCGCGGCGACGACCAACTGGTGACCAGCCTTGCCGCCACGCCTCTGCGCATGGAACTTGACCGGGTACCCCTGTGGCGCGGCGACCATGTCTCGATCCGGCAGCTGGTGGAAGACTTCGCCCGGTACCCCTACCTGCCGCGCTTGAAAGAACCGGAAGTGCTCCTGGCCGCCATGCGCGAAGGGTTGGCTCTGCTTACCTGGGAGCAGGACAGCTTTGCCTATGCGGAGGACTATGACGAGGCCAGCGGCCGCTACCGGGGACTGCGCTGCGGCCAGCGGGTAGCCATCCCCGACAGCGACGCGCCGGGGCTCCTTGTTAAACCGGAAGTGGCACGCCGGCAGCTGGATAGGGGAAAAGGTGAACAAACCCCCACCGGTGGAAACGGCGGGCCTGCTGGCACAGCAGGCAGCCTTGCGGGACCATACCCGCCCGGTACTCCTACATCCACACCCGGCACTCCGTCCGTCGCACCGGTCGGCCCGGCAAGGCCGAAGCGCTTCCATGGCAGTGTGGAGCTGGATGCCGCCCGGGTGGGGCGAGACGCCGGCCGGATTGCAGAAGAGGTGATAGTCCACCTGGAGGGCCTGGTAGGCGCGAAGGTAAAGGTGACGCTGGAGATAGAGGCGGAGATCCCAAGCGGCGCTCCGGACAACGTGGTGCGGACCGTGACCGAAAACAGCCAGACCCTGAAGTTTATCAGTCACGGATTTGAGAAAGAATAAGGGATTTGACCAGGAAAAGCACGTGGTGGACATCCTGGTAGAAACCCGCCTCAAAGGTGAAGAAGGCCTAATCCTGATTCACGTGTAGAACCAGTCGCAGCGGCGGCCGGACTACAACCGGAGGATGTTCAAATACTTCGCCCGGCTCTACGAAAAGTACCAGCAAAAAATCCTGCCCATCGTAGTGTACGCCCATGACGCCGCCGTGGAAAGAAGATGTCTTGGAATTTCGCTTTCTTAAAAGTGCAGCTCAAGAAAGAACCCTGGCGGAAGTACGTCCAAAGCGGCAACCCCGCTGCCGCCGCCCTGATGAGCAAGATGAACTACAGCAAAGCTGAACAAGGCGGAAGAGGAAGAATACCGGCAACGTCTGCCCCGTGGACTCAATCCCGAGGAGGTGAGGTATTACATGGCATTCAAGAGGTCAGGGGTTCGATTCCCCTCATCTCCACCAAGAAAATCTACCATCTATTGATA
>JAGXSQ010000051.1 GCA_018333395.1 Dethiobacter sp. | reverse complement strand
GGCTTTGTGAGAACGAAGAACCAACAAGCCACTTCATCGGCTCGATTGTTACAATGCCGACAGCATCCGTGCCTGAAGGTGTCTCAAAATTCCTCCTGATTGACGGGCAACAAAGGCTTACAACTATCTTTGTTCTATTGACGCTGCTTCGTGATATGGCGAAAAGCAAGGACGACGACAACTTAGCCCAAGAAGTCGAGCAAACAATGCTAGTAAACCCCTTCAAGCGGGGTGGCGATTACTTCAAGTTGCTGCCGACACAAATAGATCGGGAGGCCTTCAAGGCGTTAGTACAATCGGCATCAACAAACCCAGATAGCCGTATTTTGCAGTGTTACCAGTTCTTCGAGCGCAAGCTCAAGCAAAGCGACGTGGAAGTAACCGCTCTAAACAAAGTAGTCTCAACTCGACTGTCGGTGGTTAGCATCGTACTTGACCACGACGATAATCCTCATTTGGTTTTTGAAAGCCTGAATGCCAAAGGTAGGCCTCTCACTCAATCAGACCTAATCCGCAACTACTTTTTCATGCGCATCCATGTTGATGAGCAAGAAACAACGCATTCAAAATTCTGGGAGCCGATGCAGATAGCGCTGGGCGACAACTTGACTGAGTGCATTCGGCACTATCTGATGCGCAATGGGTCAATCGTAAAGCAAGGCGATGTTTACTTCACTCTAAAAGACCGCGTCGGGCAAGGCGATGCCCTAAAAGCCCTCAAAGACATTGCGACCTTTGCCGGATATTACAAAAACTTCCTCACTCCCGAAAATGAGCCTGACCCTCAACTGCGAGCTGCTCTGGTACGCCTTAAGCGCCTGGAAGTTACAACGACTTATCCCTTCTTGCTTAACTGTTATCATGATTACGCACAGGGCCAGATTTCAGCAGATGACCTTCTCGAGATACTGCAAACAATTGAGAATTACGTGATTCGACGGTTTGTATGCAATGTTCCTACCAGCCAGCTCAACAAGATATTTCCCTTACTGTATCAGCAAGCAAAACTACAGACTCCAATGGACCTGGCCGATGGAGTCCGCTCCGCTCTACAATCTCGAGGCTATCCTAAAGACACCGAGTTTTGTATACGCTTGATCGATTCGAAACTTTATGGCGCAGGCGAAAGGCTTATCAAGACAAAGCTCATATTGGAGACGCTTGAGGCCGCCCATCAACACAAAGAACAACCCGCCTTTGATAATCTGACCATCGAACATGTGATGCCACAAACTCTGACGGACTGGTGGCAAAATCACCTTGGAGAAGATTGGCAAGCCGATCACGAGTTGTATTTGAACACTCTCGGCAACTTGACGCTGACGGCCTACAACGCCGAACTCTCTAATGACACATTTCCCGAGAAAAGACATCGTCTTGGTAACAGTCACCTCGAACTCAACAAGTATTTTCAGGGTGTGAACAGCTGGAATCGCGAGGCGATTGATGTGCGATCTAAAGCCCTGGCGAAATTGGCCCTCACCGTATGGCCTTACTTTGGTGAAGAACAAGTCGCTCCAGCGAACACCGATAATGTAACCGGCAGGACGCCCAAAGCTGTAACCATTCTTGGTCAGAGATTTTCTGTAGAGTCGTGGCGGGATGTTCAGGCTTACACACTAAATGCGATTGCCCAGCTTGAGCCAGATTTGTTCAATCAATTAGCAGGTGAATACCCACGGTTTATTAGCGCAGACCCTGGAAAATTCCGCCGCAAGCGACAGATAGAAAACGGCTTTTATATTGAAGTAAACCTCTCTGCAAAAGATGTATATCGCTTCTGCAATCAGGTAATTGATTCGCTTGGTTTGTCTAGTGAGGATTGGATTGTAGAAACAGAATGATACCTAAGGCTCAAGGCAGCCCAACACGGGTTGCGGGCGACTCGCTTCGCCGGCGCTACGCGAGCGCCTGAGCCCAGCCGTTAGGCGGACGAACAAAGTGGAAGTGGGAATGCAGAGTCGGGTGCTATTGAGTACCAATCGTTTGAGGCTTCGCTCGTTTCTTGCCTCTGACTTGGGCTCGCTGGTTGATCTGGACAGTGATCCGGAGGTCATGCGGTGGCTGACGGGTGGTTTGGCGACCTCCCCTGAGGTGATCCGGAGCACGGTGTTGCCGCGCTTCATGACGTACGACGCTGTCGAGCCGGCGTTTGGGTACTGGGCCGCCGTGGAGAAGGCCACTGGCAGCTTTATTGGATGGTTTGGCTTTCACCCTCTAGACGCTGGGCCACGCGATGAGGTCAAGATCGGCTACCGGCTGCGCCGGTCTGCGTGGGGTCGGGGTCTGGCTACCGAGGGAGCGGAGGCGCTGGTGCGCATGGCGTTCGAGGAGTTGGGCGTTCGCCGGGTCCTGGCAACAACCTACGAGCGGAACCTGGCTTCTCGGCGAGTTGCGGAGAAGTTGGGAATGCGGTTGGTGCGGCGCTTTCGGCTCAGTGCTGCCGACTTGGCGGCGTCACACACGATGGATGGAGCGGTGGGAGAGGTGTGGGATGGTGAGGAGGTCGAGTACGCGCTCGAAGCGCAGGTTTGGTTTGAGGCGCGGTCGGGCGCCTAGAGGCTCGGCCCTCGCATCGCCGCAGAGGGGCCGTTATGTGCTTTGCATCTTGCAAGACTGACAGAGGTACATTATACTGTACATATGAGGACGATAAATTACACTACAGCACGCCGCAACCTAGCGAGCGCGATGGATGCGGTCATTGAGGATCATACGCCTGTCATCATTACCAAAGGCAGCGACAAAGCCGTTGTCATGATGAGCCTAGACGACTGGAACGCCTGGCAAGAAACGATGCACTTATTGCGCAACCCTGCCAACGCTGAGCGCCTCCTTAAAGCCACGCGCGATTTTGCTGAGGGTAAAAACCTTGTCATCAAAGAGTCGCTCCTTGAGTGAAATATAAAGTCTTTCATCAAAATGCTTGGGAAGACTACCTCTTCTGGATTGCACAGGATAAGAAAATTCTCAAACGTATTAACCTACTGATCGAAGACATTGAACGCGATCCTTACGAAGGTATTGGTAAACCTGAGGCTCTCAAGCACAATTTATCAGGCTGGTGGTCAAGACGCATTGATGATGAACATCGGATTGTTTACCGTGTCAAGGATGAAGCATTGCATATTGCTTCTTTGCGCTATCACTACTCAAAATAACTTCGCTGACGCGCATAACTAGGCGCTGCAAGGGATGCGCCCGTAGTATTAGAGTGCTCGGTCGCAAGGCAGTACCCTTACGGCTCTGCTGGATCACTTACAACGTGACGAACTCGACTTCCATGTAGCGCTGGCTGGGCCACTTCGCTCCATGCTTTGCGATGCGGACTGGCCAACGCTCAGATTGGCTGAACTTCTTGGCATAGACCTTCGAGTGCAGCAATCAAGGAAGGCCCGTCACATTTCGATCCAAAAGCGCATCCCAAGTACGAGACGTTGGCTGGCTGGATCTAGACCACGCAATACTGCTTTGGCACGTGGTAGATTGTAGGTTGTCGGTATGAGTCGATATGAGCAACTCCTGTTGCGAATCCTGCGGGGCAGATCGGATGCCAATATCCGCTTCGATGAACTGTGTCAACTGCTTCGGCACCTGGGATTCGAGGAGCGTATACGGGGCAGCCATCACATCTTCAGGAAGCCAGGCGTTGCCGAGAAAATCAACCTGCAGCGGGATGATGGCCACGCCAAAGTTTACCAAGTGCGACAGGTGCGTCGTGTCATCTTAAAATACCGTCTGGGCGAGGAGGCGTAATGAAATATGAGATCATAATCTATTGGAGCAACGAGGATCAGGCGTTTATCGCCGAGGTGCCCGAACTTCCTGGATGTATGGCGCATGGTGAAACCCAGGAAGCGGTCCTGCAAAACGTCAAAGAGGCGATGCAACTGTGGATTGACACGGCCCTGGAGTTTGGGGATCCGGTGCCAGAACCCAAGGGCGAGCGGCTCATGCTGGCCTGAGAAGGCACTGGAGCCGATCGCCTGTACTAAAACCTACTGGCCGATGCCGCTCGAGCCCTCTGCCTGCGGAGGGTTGTTTGGTCGCACATGGTAGCATCCTAACGTTTAGAACGTTTCGGGTAGGAGAGGAGCATCCATTCTCTGGGGAGCTACCGCACTAGGTGCCGCAGCATGAGGCAGACCGCGCACCGGTATGGGATGGCCGAAAAAACATTAGGCTGCTGAAGGGTTCCTCTGCGGTTAAACGGCCTGCGGTGAAACTGCTATAATATTGTAGCTATGATGACCATCACGCTAGACGAAATCCAGCGCGATCTGGTAGGCTATCTCCAGCGGGTCAAGGCAGGAGAAACCCTGGTGATTTTGGAGGCGAATGAGCCGGTGGCCGAGATCAAGCCTGTGGCGGCCAACGGGGCGCGCCTGCGGCCATACGCTCTATGCGCTGGCGAGTTTCGGCTGCCAGAAGAGTTCGATGCCCCGCTGCCGGATGAGATCATCCAGCAGTTTGAGGGACGATGAGATTGCTGCTCGATACACATATCTTTCTCTGGTACATTACAGCAGATCCGCGCCTGTCGGCTATCGTCCTGCCATTGATCCGCGATCCCGCGAATGAGGTCTATCTGAGCGTTGTCTCAGTGTGGGAGACCCTGGTGAAGCACCAGCTTGGTAAGTTGCCTTTGCCGCAAGCCCCTGACGCTTACGTTACTCAGCAGCGTCAACGCCATCAAATCGAGAGCCTCCCGCTGGATGAGAACAGCGTAACGAAGCTGGCTCAACTGCCGACGCTGCACAAAGACCCATTTGACCGGATGCTCATCTGTCAGGCGATCCAACATGGTCTGACCATCGCCTCCGCAGACGATGCCGTGCGTGCCTATTCCGCCCACGTATCAGTAATCTCATGAGGCGCTGCCACAGCTAAGGAGTCTGCTGCGGGCAGAGTATGCCGACGGCAAAGCGCTGCGGCGGACGCGGTGCCCTTGCCCCTGAACCGCAGCGTTGGTGGAATTTCACAAATGGTACTCCTAATTCACCGTGCGCGTCACCATTCGAGCTTCGGCAAGGTTTCTAAGGAGGTTGCTATGAGCCCCAAGAAGGACGTGCGGGAGAGCGGTAAGAGGTCCAAGGAATTCACGGACGAAGAGCGCGCCGCGATGAAGGAGCGCGCCCGCGAGCTGAAGGCTGAAGCACGTGCGAACAAGAACCAGGCGGAAGGGGAACGTGACGTGCTGGCGAAGATCGCCGCGATGCCGGAACCGGACCGCGCCATCAGCCAGCGCCTCCATGCGATCATCCGAGCCAGTGCGCCGGAGCTCGCGGCGAGGCTCTGGTATGGACAACCCGCCTACGCTAAGGACGGTAAGGTAGTCTGCTTTTTCCGCACGGCGGAGGTCGACAAGGAGCGGTACCTAACGCTCGGCTTCACCAGCACGGCGAAGCTCGACGAGGGCCACCTCTGGCCGACCGCCTTTGCGCTGACTGCGTTGACTGCCGCCGAGGAGGCAAGGATCGGCGCACTCGTAAAGAAAGCGGCGGGCTGAGAATTGGCCGCACCGATCCCGGCGTTGTCGCATATTCGCTTTGATTCACTTTGACACCGCGTGAGCCAGTGCATTGGCAGCTACTTGCCGTTCGGTAGGAACCGCTTTGAGCAATGAGCATAACCAAAAACTGGATTTCGAGCGCGGCGCCCAAGTCAAAATGCATGAGGGCGAGATCGACATAGATATTGCACTGGTCAAGCGGCTGTTGGCTGAACAGTTTCCGCGGCTAGCTAACAGGACGATAACGGTAGTCCGCTCAACAGGCACGGTAAACGCGATCTATCGCCTTGATGACGATCTTTATCTACGATTGCCGCGATTACCGGCTTGGGCACAGAGCATTGAGCGAGAATGGATCTGGTTGCCAAGACTGGCTCCACATATTTCGCTCAGCATTCCAAAGCCATTAGCGCAGGGAAAGCCGACGACTTGGTATCCATACCCTTGGGCCGTATATCGGTGGCTCGAAGGGTTGCCATATCAAGATAATCTCATCAGCGATGAGCGCCGCTTGGCGCTTGATCTTGCCAATTTCATTTTGGAGTTGCGCAGTGTAGCTATGTTGGAGGCACCTCGCGGTGGGCGGCGTCCGCTAGTCGAACTGGACGCAGTAACACGCGCTGCCATCGCAGCTTCTCGCACTGTGATAGACACCGAAGCGGTATCAGCGGCCTGGGCACGCTCACTTGAGGCGCCACCATGGGATGGAAAGCCCGTATGGCTGCATGGCGACTTGCTAAAATCAAACCTGCTGGTTCAGGATGGCCGCCTTTTCGCAGTTCTGGACTTTGGCGGAGTCGGTATCGGCGATCCTGCTGCCGATGTGGTTCCTGCCTGGAGCGTATTCGGCAAAGAGGGGCGAGAGGCATTCCGACAGGCCTTGGAGGTGGATGACGATACTTGGAGTCGAGCGCGTGGTTATGCGTTGCACCAAGCAGTAATGATTATTCCGTACTATCCCGCAACGAACCCGGATTTTGTCGCTATGGCCAGGCGCACCGTCGAAGAAGTGCTGGCCGAACTCCGGTAGGTTCAAGCGCCCAAACGTTCTGCAAGGGCGTTTACATTCTTGCGGCGGTCTGGTAGCGTAGCGCCAGGATGACGCACGATACCCTCCCCTCCCCTACGGCAGCATCTGAGAGGGCCCCCTGGCGCCTGCCGCTAAGTACCCAGGAGCTTGCCCAGGGGCTGGCTGCTGAGCGGGTGGTGGAGCTGGAGATCGCCCACGGCAACGGCGACCTGATCAAGGTGTTTAAGGCCCTGGGAATTGCCGGGCCGTTTACAGTGCTCAGCCCCTGGGAGCTGCAAGACGAGACCGGGCGCCACTTAATCCACGCCGGCGGCTACGCCGCTATGCCGTTTGGCGAGATGTACCCGCCGCTAGTGAGCTTTATGCGGCAGTACCTTGACACTAATATCAGCATGGGCCTCCCGCAGCAGTCGGCGGCTACCTGGCGGGCGGCCTTGGAGACTAACCTGGTAGCGCTCTTAGCTCATCAGGCCCCCAGCCATGCCGATAGCCAGGTGTTCTTCTCCAACAGCGGCGCCGAGGCGGTCGAAGCAGCCATTAAGTTTGTCAAGGCCGCACGTCGGCAGGCTAGCTACCTCATTAACTTCAGCAAGGCGTACCACGGCAAAACTACCGGCGCGCTGTCACTCACTCCCAACCCCGAGTTTCAGGAGCCGTTTAAGCCGTTATTGCCAAATATCATCACCCTCCCTTACGGGGACAGCCGGGCGCTGTTGAGCAGGATCCGCGAGCTTGGGCCTGACAAGGTGGCCGGGATCGTGCTCGAGCCCATCCAGGGTGAGGGGGGCGTGATCACGCCCCCAGCCGATTTTTTACCTGCCGTCGAACACTTGCGCCGGAAGTATGGCATCTTGGTGGTAGCCGACGAGATCCAGTCCGGCTTGGGGCGCACCGGGCACTGGTTTGCCAGCGTAGCCGGTGGGCTAGACCCCGACGTGATCACCTTAGCCAAGCCGCTCGGCGGCGGGATAGTGCCGATCGGCGCCACCATCGCCCGTAAGGCGATTGTTAAGCAGGCGTTAGGCGGGCTTAACAGCAAGCGCCACTCGAACACCTTCGGCGGTGGCTCGCTGGCTATGGCGGTCGGGCTTAAATCGCTCGAGCTGCTGGTCGAGAACAATCTGGCCGAGCGCGCCAGGCGCTTAGGCGAACGCGGCCTGATCCGCCTGCAAGAGCTGCAAGCCAAGTATCCAGATTTTCTCAAGACCGCCCGCAGCGCCGGGATGCTGTTCGCCTTGCAGCTCCAACCGGTAGTCAATCCCAAGCTGATCCCCGGCCAGGCCGAGCTAGTCAGCCAGCTGGGCAGCACGCTGGCTATTCGCAGCCTGCATCTGGCCGGCATCCACGCCTGCTACACCCAGAACGCTTTTCGCATCGTCCGCTTGACGCCGGCTTTGACGATTCCCGACGCGCTCTTTGAGACCATCTTCGACCGGGTGGAGGAAGCTGCCAAAAGCTACCCCAAAGCCTGGCAGATGCTCCGCAAGACACCCCTAAAAACGCTGCTCGATCTCGCTAAACTGGCACTTCGCTAGCTAGCGCCGCGCCCGCCTCGAGCGCCCGCACATTGGCCTCTTGCAGCTGGTGGCGGTGCGCCGGAACCTTATCACGCAGCACCTGAGCCACTACCGCAAGCGACAGCAGCGGTAGCCGGGCAAGCAGCGCGCCGACCAACACCACATTGGCCAGGCGCTTGTCGCCTAACTGTTCGGCCATAGCATCGGCGGGAACTAGGGCGATATCAAGGTCGTGGCGGGTCGGCTGCCGGTTAACCAGCGAGCTGTTCACCACCAGCACTCCACCCGGCACTATCAGCGGCTCATAGCGCTCCATCGAGGGGATGTTCATCACGATGGCCGCCTGCGGGTGCTTAACTACCGGCGAGCCGATCGGTTCGTCGGCGATAATCACAATGCAGTGAGCGGTGCCGCCGCGCATCTCGGGGCCGTAGGAGGGGTACCAAGTGGTGTGCAGGTCGCTAGCTAGCGCCGCATGAGCCAGTAGCTGCCCGGCGAACAGCGATCCTTGGCCACCAAAGCCGGAGATGATGATTTCGCGCTGCATCAGGCCTCCTTTGGCAGCTTGAAGTCGCCTAGGGGGTAGACCGGCACCATCTCGTCTTTGATCCAGGCCAGCGCCGCCTCCGGCGTCATGCGCCAGTTAGTGGGGCAGCTTGAGAGCAGTTCGACCAGGCTCAGTCCCAAACCCCGCTGCTGCACCTCGAAGGCGATGCGGATAGCCTTCTTGGCCCGCTTGATGTTGACCACATCGTGCAGACTCCGTCTGACCACGTAAGCCGCACCGTCGATCTGAGAGAGCAGCTCGCTGATCTTAAGCGGGTAGCCCTGCGTTGTTAGGTCGCGCCCTGAGGGCGAGGAGGTGGTCCGCTGACCCGCCAGCGTGGTCGGCGCCATCTGGCCGCCGGTCATGCCGTAGATGGCGTTGTTGACGAAGATCACGGTCAGGTTTTCGCCCCGCGCCGCGGCGTGGATGATCTCCGCCATGCCGATCGAGGCCAGGTCGCCATCACCCTGATAGGTGAAGACCAACTGATCAGGATTGACCCGCTTTAAGCCGGTGGCCATCGCCGGAGCGCGCCCGTGGGCGGCCTGCGCGAAATCGCAGTTAAAGTAACGGTAGGCAAAGACCGAGCAACCTACCGGGGCCACCCCGATGGTCTGTTCGCGCACCCCCAACTCATCGATCACTTCGGCTACCAAGCGGTGCGCGATGCCGTGCGTGCAGCCGGGGCAGTAGTGCGTCGGCACCGGGGTCAAGGTGTCTGGGCGCTGATAGACCAGCGTCATACCGGCCTCGATTGGCGCAATCATCATCTCGCCACCTCCTGGCATAGTTGTGGGCATCGGCGGATGACGCTTAGGATCTCCTCGGGCATCGGCATTACGCCGCCAGTGCGGCCAAAAAACGAGACCGGCGCCCGGCCCGCTACTATCCGCTCGACATCTTCAAGCATCTGTCCGGTGTTCATCTCTACCACCAGCACGGCCTCGACCCGTTCGGCTAAGCGCCTAAGCTGCGCTTCCGGGAAGGGATAAAGGGTGAGGGGGCGAAACAGCCCCACCGCCAGCCCTTCGGCCCTGGCAGCCTTGATAGCGGTCTGCGCTAAGCGCCCGGCGGTGCCAAAGGCCACCACCGCCAAGCGGGCATCGTCGAGCCGGTCTTCGACCAGGCGCACCTCGTGGGCCTTAATCTCGGCGTACTTGGCCTGCAGATGGTGATTGAAGCGCTCCTCCTCCTCGGGATCAAGGTGGATCGAGGTAATAACATTGGGAGGGCGGCTCTTGGCGCCGGTCAGCGCCCAGCTTGGACGCGGGCGCAGCGGCTGCAGCGGCGGGAGTTCGGCGGGCTCCATCATCTGCCCCAGGCTGCCATCGGCCAGCACCACCGCCACGCAGCGGTAGCGCTCGGCTAAGTCGAAGGCCAAGACCGTATGATCGATCAGCTCTTGCACAGTGGCTGGGGCCAGCACCAGCAGCTTATAGTCGCCGTGGCCGCCCCCCTTGACCATCTGCTGGTAGTCGCTCTGGGCCGGGGCGATGTTGCCCAAGCCCGGCCCGCCGCGCATGATATCGACCACCACCGCCGGCAGATCCGAGCCCGCCAGGTAGGAGAGTCCTTCCATCATTAGGCTCATGCCGGGGCTCGAGCTCGAAGTCATCGCCCTTACTCCGGCGCAAGCCGCGCCGTAGACCATGTTGATGGCCGCCACCTCACTCTCGGCCTGCACAAAGACCCGGCCCAACTCGGGCATACGCCGAGCCAGGTGCTCGAGCGCTTCGTTTTGGGGGGTGATAGGGTAGCCGAAGTAAGCCTCGCAGCCGGCCCGCACCGCCGCTTCGGCAAAGGCCACATTCCCCCTGAGTAGCTCTTTCATCTCAGGCCGCCTTGACCGTGCGGTAGACCCTCAGGGCCGCCTCGGGGCAAAGGGTGGCACACATGGCGCAGCCGGTACAAGCGCTAGCTGGATCGATCAGCTCTACCAGCTGGTAGCCCTTGCTGGTAAAGCGCCGCGCCAGCTGCAAAAGCCCTTTAGGGCAGACTGTCACGCACAAGGCGCAGCCCTTGCAGAGCGACTCGTCGATGGTTACATAACCCGTCATGGGCGCCTCCTTAATCTGTAGTTTTATAATACTGTTAGCTTGCAAGGAGAAATGTCCCGAAGCAGACCGGGCACTAGGCCCTAGCAGCGGCGCGGCACAGCGCGTAAACTAGGTATATGACGGTTGACGACTGGGTGCTAGAAGCGGTTGAGGCGCTCGGACGAGGCAACGGGGCTACCTTGCGCCAGATCCAGCGCCATATCGACGAATTCCACTACGAGGAGCTAGCCGTAGACACGATCGAGGTGTCGCTGGAGCGCTTAGTCAAGCTGGGCAAGGTGGTAGTGCAAGATAACCGCTGGCTGCCGGCCAAGAAGAGCAGCAAGGAAGAGGTGCTGAAAAAGCTCTTTGGTGAGTAGCGGTTGCAGCGGAAGGCTGCGCCAGGCGCTCCTCCACCAAGGGAGCAGTATGCCCGGTGCAGCGGTAAGCAGCAACAGCTCCAGCGCTGGAGCCTTACGTTAGAGACTGGTAGGGCGATCTCCCCTACCCCCTCGAGCGCCCCATCTAGCCGGGGCTTTAGCCCCCCGCCACGGCTCCCTGAAGCGGCTCGCCGGG
>JAGXSQ010000050.1 GCA_018333395.1 Dethiobacter sp. | reverse complement strand
GCCTCGCCAGCGCCTTTGGCGGAGGGCTCGGACGGGCCGGTTGTATTTGTGGGGCGCTTACCGGCTCGGAGCTGGTGCTTAGCTTGCTGGCGGGACGCGAAAACCAAGCGGAGAAACCAGACCGTATCTATCAGCTATCCAGCGAGTTCCACAACCGCTTCAAGGAGCATTTTGGCGCAACCTGCTGCCGGGTGCTGAACAAGGAGGACTACCAAAGCCAGGAGCATTTTCGCCGTTGCCTGAAAATCACCGGTGGGGCGGCGCAACTGCTGGCGCAATTTATCCTGAGCCACGATTTGCTGGACGGACTACCCCTGCCGCAGTAAGCAGGAATTTTATACCTTGTAGCAGAAGTATTTCAGGGGTATAATCATTACAAGGAGGGATTGGCATGAGTTTGAAAGGGACAAAAACAGAACATAACCTCAAAGCCTCTTTTGCGGGTGAATCGCAAGCGCGTAACAAATACAGCTACTTTGCTGACGTGGCCCGCAAGGAAGGCTTTGAACAGGTTGCCGCAATTTTCGAGGAGACTGCCGACCATGAAAAGGCGCATGCCCGCCGTGCGCTCGGGTTTCTAGGCGCTATTGGCAAAACAGAGGACAACCTGACAGAGGCCGCTGGCGGCGAGCGCTACGAGTGGACGGAGATGTATGCGCAGTTTGAACGGGAAGCTCGTGAAGAGGGCTTTGCTGACATTGCTAGCTTTTTTGCTGCTGTAGCTAAGGCGGAAGAGGCCCATGAAAAGCGTTACCAGGCGCTTTTAACCGAACTGCGGGAAGGAAAAATCTTTAGAAAAGAGGCGGAGGTAGACTGGAAATGTCGCAACTGCGGTTATCTGGCTGCCGCCGCCTGGGAAGCGCCGCATGTATGCCCGGCTTGCGCGGTGGGACGGCGCTTCTTTGAAAAGGCCGACGCCTATTACGCCCGCTAAAGAGACGAGTTTCGCTATACTGTACCAGTTGGCAACGCATAAAAAAAGGCTCCCGTCTAAAGATTAGATTGGGCTTTCCTACGCCATAGGGTGAAGGAAGAAACCGGGGCTATTGGAGATTCTCCAATAGCCCCGGTTCTGCCCATACCAAAACCTCAAAACACTTGACAGCTATTAGTTATTTTTATCATGGGGCGGTTTATCTTTATTGGCTGGGTTCTGCCCCGGGGCGATAAATTCCTGTGGGCCGCGCGCTTTATGGAGATCATCTTTGCGAGCTGCGTCCTTGGTGTCTCTGGGGGGCATGTTGCGTTTATCATCTTGCTTTTTCAATTTTTACACCTCCTGTATTTTTTCGTATTTTCCCCGTAGAGTGCGGGAATATACAGGAAACGAGGAGAGTCTGGACGCAGGAATTGTCCGCAGACTTCGCGAATAATTTTGCAGTGCCTGCCGGAGGTGGAGCTTGTGGCCAACCCTAAGCTGAAGGACGAGAGCGTAGACCAGCTTTTCCGAGCCATCCTGCTGTTGCGGGATGAGGAAGAGTGCTACCAGTTTTTTGAGGACGTCTGTACCATGGGTGAAATCAAAGCCTTGGCACAGCGCTTCCAGGTAGCGCGCATGCTACGCGCAGGCAGGACCTATCAGCAGATTGAAGGCGAAACGGGCGCTAGTACGGCTACCATCAGCCGTGTCAAGCGGTATTTAGAGTATGGTGCCGGAGGATACGGCCTTATGCTGGAGCGCCTGAGCCAGCAAGAGAAAGGTTAGGGGAATGAGAGTCGGGAGGATAATTCTTTGATGCCAGATTTGTCTGGGGAACTGAACGAAGCACAACAACAGGCCATCAACTGCACCGAAGGCCCGCTTTTGATTCTGGCCGGTGCGGGAAGTGGCAAAACGCGTGTCCTTACTTGCCGAATTGCCCATCTGCTTGAAGAGAAGGGGGTCGCGCCGTGGAAAATTATGGCGCTTACCTTCACCAACAAGGCGGCGGAGGAGATGCGCTCGCGTCTGGAGAGGTTGGTAGGCGATACTCGCGGCATGTGGGTCTCCACGTTTCACGCGGCGGCGGTTCGCATCTTGCGCGAGCATGCCCCGCTCTTAGACTATGAGAAGTCGTTTGTTATTTACGACGATACTGACCAACAGTCCGTAATTAAAAGCGTACTCAAAGAGCTGAACATGGACAGTGAGCGCTTCAAACCTCGCGCTGTTCTTTACGCTATTGGGCGGGCAAAAAATGAACTGAAGGACGCAGACCTTTTTGCTGAAGAAGCGGAAAGTTTCTATGACCGCAGCATAGCGCGTGTTTTCCGCGGCTACCAGGAGTGCCTGGTTAAAAACTGCGCCATGGATTTTGATGACCTTTTACTGCTCGTAGTAAAGCTGTTTAGACGGCATCCGGAAGTTCTCGATTTTTACCAGGAGAAGTTCCGCTACATCCTAGTGGACGAATATCAGGACACTAATCGCGCCCAGTACGAGATTGTAAGGCTATTGGCAAGCAAGCACCGTAATTTGTGCGTAGTGGGAGACGATGACCAGTCTATCTACCAGTTCCGTGGCGCCGACTTGCGCAATATCCTAGACTTTGAGCGTGACTGGCGTGACGCAAAAGTGGTCAAGCTAGAGGAAAACTACCGTTCTACCGGCAACATCTTGACAGCCGCCTATCATGTGGTCAGGAACAACCAGGGGCGCAAAGAAAAAAAGCTTTGGACGCGACACGCCGAAGGTGACCCGGTGTTTGTGTTTGCGGCGGAGGATGAAACCGGGGAAGCGCGCTTTATCGCCGGTGAAATAAAGTTGCTGTCAGAGCAGTATGGCCAGTTTGCCATCCTGTACCGCACCAATGCCCAGTCCCGTGTCCTGGAAAATGTTCTGTCACGTGAAGGCCTCCCCTACCAGATGGTGGGTGGTGTACGCTTTTGGGAACGCCGGGAGGTCAAGGATTTACGGGCCTACCTTAAAGTGCTCGATAATCCGGCCGATGACCTGAGCCTGCAGAGGATTATCAATGTCCCGCGACGCGGTATCGGGGCGGCTACTGTGCAGCGCTTGCAGGAGTCGGCTAGGCAGCAGCAAATTTCGCTTTATCAGTCGCTGGCGCTGGCAGAAGCTGCCGGCAGTGGCGCGGCGGCCGGCAAAAAAACGTCGGCTTTGCACACTATGTTGGAAAACCTGACCCGGATGAAGGAATACTTAGCCGTGGATGAACTGGCGGCGCAGGTGCTGGAGCAAAGCGGTTATCTGGCGGAGTTGCGCGCCGAAGGGACACTGGATGCCGAAGGCCGTGCTGAGAACCTGCGCGAGTTTTTGACGGAGGCCCAGAATTTTGTGCGGACAGCGGAGGACAAGAGCCTGACTGCTTTTCTCACTAGACTTTCCCTGATCAGCGACTTAGACACCCTAGCTGATGCCGATGCTCCCCAGGTTACGCTCATGACTTTTCACGCGGCCAAAGGACTGGAATTTCCGGTAGTGTTTTTGGCTGGGCTGGAGGAGGGGCTCCTCCCGCACCAGCGCTCCTTAGAGACGGCCGACGGCCTGGAGGAGGAACGGCGGCTTTGCTATGTTGGACTTACCAGAGCCGAGCGTCGCGTTTACCTATCCCATGCCAACCGTCGTCATCTTTTCGGGCAAACACAGTGCAATAAGCGTTCGCGGTTTTTATCCGAAATTCCAAACAGCATCATCGCTGGTGCAAGCGAACAGACAGTAGCGTTGCCGCCGCTCCCAGCGACGGGGCAGGCAGCCGATTTGCTGGTAGGGGATACTGTGGAACACAGCAAGTGGGGCGTCGGTGAGATGCGTGCCATTGATAAAATCAGTGACGGTGATACTGTCCTTACTATTTATTTTCCGGCGATGGGCCTTAAAAAAGTTATTGCCCGTTACGCGCCGCTGCGCAAGGTAAACTGAGGTGGTTTTGTTGGACAGGCAAACGGCAAAAATAAGGGCTGCCAACCTGCGCACCGTTATCGAAGAACACAACTGGCATTATCATGTGCTGGATACACCTGCTGTTTCCGACGCGCAGTTTGACGCGCTTGTCCGTGAACTGGCGCAGCTTGAACAGTCCTACCCGGAACTAGTAACCCCGGATTCGCCTACGCAGCGAGTCGGCGGGCAGCCTAGGGAGGGGTTAGCGTCTGTGACGCATCGCCTGCCCATGCTCTCCTTAGATAACGCCTTGAGTCTGGCCGACCTGCGCGATTTTGTACGCCGCGCTCAAAACATGGTACCCGCTGCCGAGCTTGAATTTGTGGTGGAGTTAAAGGTGGACGGCCTAGCCGTCTCTTTGCAGTATGAAGAGGGCTTGCTAGTTCGCGGGGCCACCCGCGGCGATGGCGAGGTGGGTGAAGACATTACGCACAATCTGCGCACCATCAAGAGCGTCCCTCTGCGCTTGCGTGAGCCGCTGACACTAGAGGTGCGCGGCGAAGTTTACCTGCCACGCGCAGCTTTCCTGGCGTTAAACGAGGAACGGGCGGCGCAAAATTTACCGCTTTTCGCTAACCCCCGCAACGCGGCAGCCGGTTCTTTGCGCCAGTTGGACTCGAAAATCGCTGCCTCCCGCAACCTAGATATTTTTATTTATGCCCTAGGCTATGCACCGCAGCGGTCCTTGCCTACGCATGCGGCGGCTTTGGAGATGCTACGCACGCTGGGACTAAAGGTCAACAGCCACTTTAAGGTGTTTCAGGCACTGGAGGACGTTGTTGCCTACTGCGAGAGCTGGCGCGAGCGTCGCTTTGAGTTACCTTACGATATAGACGGCCTAGTGGTGAAAATTAACGAGCTTGCTTTGCAGGAGCAGCTTGGCGCTACGGGCAAAAGCCCGCGCTGGGCCATCGCCTATAAGTTTCCAGCCGAACAAGCCGTCACAAGCGTGCAAGGCATCACTGTCCAAGTCGGGCGCACCGGTGTCTTGACGCCTATTGCCGAACTTGCGCCGGTCACACTAGCTGGAACGGTAGTTAAGCGGGCCAGCCTGCATAACGAGGATATCCTGCGCGAAAAGGATGTCCGCATCGGTGATCAGGTGCTGGTGCAGAAAGCGGGCGAGATTATCCCGGAAGTGGTGGAAGTGCTGACAAGCATGCGCACCGGTGCCGAACAGCCTTTTATCATGCCGGAAAACTGCCCTGCCTGCGGCACACACGTTTCTCGCTTGCCCGAGGAGGTGGCGCTGCGTTGCGCTAACCCGGCCTGCCCGGCACAGGTACTGGAAAGCATCATCCATTTTGCCTCTCGCAGCGCCATGGATATCGAGGGGATGGGGCCAGCTGCTGTTACACAACTGCTGGAGAGCGGCTTAATCTATGACGCGGCCGATCTCTATACGCTGCAGGACAAAAAAGCAACCTTGCTAGAACTAGAGCGGCGGGCGGAAAAGTCGGTGGAAAATCTGCTGCTCGCCATTGAGCGCAGCCGTACGCAGCCGCTCTGGCGCCTGATTTTTGCCCTTGGTATCCGCATGGTCGGAGAGGGTACTGCCAAGCTCTTGGCAGAGCGCTTTGGGAGTCTCGATGCGCTGATTGCGGCCTCCCCTGCGGAGCTTGAGGCAGTCCCCGAAGTGGGACCCAAAATTGCGGCCCGTATCGTGGAGTTCTTTGCCCTCCCGTCGAACGGTTCTTTGGTGCAAAAACTTCGCTCCGCTGGCGTTAATTTCATGCAGGAAAAACAAGAGGCCCCGTCTAGGCCGCTTGCCGGCAAAAAGCTGGTGCTGACAGGAACACTGCCAAGCCTTAGCCGGGAGGAAGCTACGCGCCTCATTGAGGCGGCCGGAGGCAGTTTAAGCGGCAGCGTCAGCAAAAACACGGACTATGTGGTGGTCGGGGAAAAGGCAGGCAGCAAGCTGGAAAAAGCGCAAAAACTCGGCCTGCCGCTGTTGGACGAGGCCGGACTTCAAGAAATTCTGGGAGTGGCTGTGCAATAAAGGATAAATTGCACTTTTCAGCGAATCGACTTACTGCGGCTTTTAAGGAACGGCCGGCTGTTTGTTGCTGTGAAAGTTGAGTTATGTAAAACAAAAGTTGCTACAAGGAGGAGATAACATTGCTCGATGCCGCGTTAAGCGTAATGAAAACTGACGTTATTACCGTTGGCCCGGAAGCCACCCTGGAAGAGGTAATTAAGGTTTTGGCAAATAACAGGATAAGCGGCCTTCCGGTAGTGGATTCGGAGAAAAAAGTGGTGGGAGTCATTACAGAAAAAGATATCGTAGATTATGCCGGCAGCCTTCACGTCGTCCCCAGGATAAGGACTTCGGGCTGGATTTCCCCACATATCGATGTTTCCGATATCGCTACGGTTAAGAAAGGCTATGAAATGCTGGCCGCTGTCAAAGTTAAAAAAGTTATGTCGGACAAGCCGGTCACGGTGGGAAAAGGCACAAATATCACTGAAGTTGCCCGACTGATGAAAAAGAAAAACGTGAATCGTATTCCGGTAGTGGACGGAGAGGGCAAACTTGTCGGGATTATTGCCAGGGCTGACCTGGTAAATTATCTGGCAGAGAAAGAAAGCTAAGTATTTGGCGCCCTCAGCAGAGGATCAGGCGCACTCCCCATCCCTGGCAGAGGATGGGGAGTGCCATGCCAGAAAACCAGCAGCAAAGCTACGATATCCTGAATACATAGGGGGAGGTTGCCGGTGAAGATTACCCGTGAAGAAGTAGTTCACGTGGCCCGCCTAGCCATGTTGGAAATATCCGGGGAAGAGGTAGCGCTGTACACGCAACAGCTAAACGCTATCCTGGAGTACGCGGACAAGCTTAAAAGTCTGGAAACAGAAGGTGTGGAGCCGACCGCGCACGTGTTGCCGTTGCGCAATGTTTTCCGTGAGGATGAGATTCGTCCAGGCCTGCCGCGGGAAGAAGCGTTAGCTAATGCTCCGGCTGAAGAAGAGGGCCTGTTTCGCGTACCGCGCGTCATGGAGTAGAGGGGGCTAGAATATTGTTTGCCGATTTGACTGTTGCCCAAGCACTGGAGAAGCTAAATACACGGGAAGTAAGCGCGTACGAGCTGACGGCTTCAGCTTTGCAGCGGATCAATGAAACGGAAGAGGTCATTCGCGCTTTTGTGACCGTAATCGGTGAGGACGCCCTAGCGGCGGCGGCAGAGGTGGACCGGAGGCGTGCCGCCGGCGAGCCAGTAGGTGCGCTGGCCGGCATTCCCTTGGCCCTGAAAGACAATATCTGCACCAAAGGTATCCTCACCACCTGCTCTTCCAAAATGCTCCATAATTTTATCCCGCCTTACGATGCTACGGTTGTGGAGTTGCTGCGCCAGGCCGGTACGATTCTGCTTGGCAAGACGAATCTGGACGAGTTTGCTATGGGTTCTTCCACGGAGAACTCTGCTTTCTTTACCACACGCAACCCCTGGGATGCGGAGCGTGTAGCCGGTGGATCTAGTGGCGGTTCCGCTGCCGCAGTCGCTGCCGGTCAGGCGCTTTTCAGCCTCGGCTCCGATACCGGCGGCTCTATCCGGCAACCGGCAGCTTATTGCGGGGTGGTGGGGATGAAGCCCACTTATGGCCGCATTTCCCGCTATGGCCTGGTAGCTTTTGCTTCTTCGCTTGACCAGATTGGCCCGTTTACGCAAGACGTGCGTGACTGCGCCCTAGTTTTGCAGGCTCTTGCTGTCCATGACCGGCGCGACACTACGTCCGCTGCTGTGGATACGCCTGACTATGCAGCTTTTCTGGAGGGCGGTGTCCGGGGACTAAAAATCGGTGTGCCGCGGGAATATTTTGCCGAGGGTATTGACCAAAATGTACAGGCTGCCGTCCGTAAGGCGCTCTCCGTGCTCATTTCCCTGGGAGCTGAGGCGGAGGAAATTTCCCTGCCGCACACGGAGTATGGCATTCCTATCTACTATTTGATTGCCCCGGCAGAGGCCTCAAGCAACCTAGCACGCTATGATGGTATCCAGTACGGCTTCCGAGTCGAGGCGGACAATCTATGGGAACAATACAAAAAGACGCGTAGTCAGGGCTTTGGTGCGGAAGTGAAACGGCGCATAATGCTGGGTACTTACGCGCTAAGTTCCGGCTACTATGAGGCCTATTATCTAAAGGCGCTGCAGGCGAGGACACTGATTAAGCAGGACTTTGACAAAGCTCTGGCCAAATACGACGTTTTATTGACGCCAACAACACCAAGCACTGCTTTCCAAGTAGGCGCGGTGGAAGACCCGCTGACCATGTACATGAACGATATCTGCACCATTCCTGCTAACCTAGCTGGTCTGCCGGCCTTGTCGATGACCTGTGGCTTCATTGACGGCCTGCCAGTGGGGTTGCAACTGATGGGAAAGCCTTTTGACGAAGGAACGCTCCTGCGTGTGGCCTATGCTTACGAACAAAACAGCGGCCTGGAAAAGAAAAAGCCTTCCTTTCCGGGGCAAGGGGGTGCCAGTCTGTGAGTAAATATGAGACGGTTATTGGTCTGGAAGTACATGTGGAGCTTGCGACCAAGACCAAGATTTTCTGCTCCTGCCCCACAGAGTTTGGCCAGGGGCCCAATACCCAAGTCTGCCCAGTTTGCCTTGGCCTTCCCGGGTCGCTCCCGGTACTGAACAGGCGGGCGGTAGAGTACGCCGTTAGGGCCGCTTTGGCGCTCCATTGCCAGATTCCCTCCTTCGCCAAGTTTGACCGCAAGAATTATTTTTACCCGGACCTACCCAAAGCGTATCAGATTTCCCAGTATGACCTGCCGCTTGCCGTAGACGGTTATCTGGAAATCGCGTTGGGGGGAGCAGCAAAACGTATCGGCATTACCCGTGTCCACCTGGAGGAGGATGCCGGGAAGCTTGTTCATGCCGGGTACGGTGACTATTCGCTCACTGACTACAACCGCACCGGTGTCCCGCTGATTGAGATTGTCTCAGAGCCCGATCTCCGCTCCCCGGAGGAGGCCAAGGTTTATCTGGAAAAGCTAAAAAGCCTTCTCCAGTACACCGGCGTTTCTGATGTAAAGATGGAGGAAGGAAGCCTGCGCTGCGACGCCAACGTTTCTCTGCGGCCGGCTGGCAGCGCGAAATTTGGCACACGGGCGGAGATCAAAAACATGAATTCCTTTAAGGCGGTGCAGCGCGGCCTGGAATACGAGGTGCAGCGTCAGGCGGAGGTGCTAGACGCCGGTGGCCGTGTGGTGCAGGAAACAAGGCGCTGGGATGAAGATAAAGGCGTTACCTACTCCATGCGCTCCAAGGAAGAAGCCCATGACTACCGCTACTTCCCTGACCCGGACTTGGCACCGGTTATCGTGGAAGCTGCTTGGGTGGAGGGAATCCGCCAAAGCCTGCCGGAAATGCCGGAGGTCCGCCTGCGGCGGTACGTCAAAGATCTTGGTTTATCGGAGTATGACGCCGCTGTGCTTACCGCTAACAAGGCCATGGCCGACTTTTTTGAGGATGCGGCTACCGCCTACCATGATGCCAAAAAGGTGGCCAACCGGATGATGGGTGAAATTGCCAAACACTTAAATGCTCACAGCCTAGAGATCAAGGAAACAAAATTAACCCCGGTCCACCTGGTGGAACTCCTGAAACTGCAGGATGATGGCGTCGTTAGCGGCAAGCTGGCCAAGACCGTCTTGGAGGAGATGTTTGTCTCAGGCAAGCTACCGGCAGAAATAGTCCAAGAAAAAGGCCTGGTCCAGATTACCGATGAATCCGCTATCGCGGCCATCGTGGACCAGGTCATTGCCGAAAACCCCAAGTCAGTGGAAGATTATAAAAGCGGCAAGGAAAAGGCCCTCGGCTTCCTCGTGGGTCAGCTAATGCGCCTCTCCAAGGGAAAAGCCAACCCGGAAATGGCCAACACGCTGCTGCGAGACAAATTGCGCTAGGCGCGCAAAAGGGCGAGCAACTGCGCGGCATCAGTCACCGGGGCTTGGCAGGAGTGGTCGCGGCAAACATAGGCGGTTGCCTTGCCGTCAATAGTCTGCATTGCTTCGGTAAACGGCGCGAGTTTCGCCAGTGCCTGCCCCTGCTCGCCTGCTTGGCGCAACAACACGACCATGTTGGGGGCAAAAACCGACCGCAGTTCTTGTAACAACTCTTGCGTGTCAGCTACTATCGGGTCACCGACCAGCACTACTTCTAAGGAAGAGGAGAGGGAAAAATCAACTGCGGCCAGCATCTGCGTGTAGGCTGACGGAAATTGCCGCAGGTTGCTACCACAGGCGCGGGTGATGTCTAGGGCTACCTCTTCCAGCGCGGCGTTGCCAGTCAGTCTGGCCAGGCGCAGGTTATTCATGGCCGAGATGGCGTTGCCTGACGGCATCGCTCCGTCGTAAAACTCTCTTTGCCGCATCAGTATTTCCTCGCTATCGTCAGCGGTAAAGAAAAAACTGCCGCTTTCCGTGTCCAGGAAGTGTTCCAGCTGGATCTGGTTAAGGGTCAGAGCCTCGCGCAGCCAGTCCGGAGCAAACGTGGTCTCGTACAACTCAAGCAATCCCCAGACCAGAAAAGCATAGTCGTCTAGGTGCGCTGGCAGGGCGGCCTGCCCTTGCCGATAACGCTTGAGCAGCCGGCCTTCTTTTTTGAGTTGCGTAAGGATAAACCCGGCAGCCCTCTGGGCTGTTACGGTAAAGTTATTATCATGCAGCACCCGTCCTCCGATGGCTAGCGCGGCGATCATCAAGCCATTCCAGTCGGTGAGCACCTTGTCATCCTTGTAGGGAGGGACTCTTTGACAGCGAGCCAAGAACAACTTCTCTTTCATCTCTGCCAGTCTTTCCGTCAGATGTTTTTCTTCTAGGCCGAGCGTCTCGGCTAGTTCCGGCAGCGCCCTAGTCCTGTGCAGGATATTTTTTTCAGTAGGCTGGCGCGTCGCTTCATCCAGAAAATTGCCTTCCTGACGGACATTAAACACTTGGCAGAAGATAGCGGCGTCTTTCTCTCCTAGGAGGGCTTGTATTTCGTCGGACGGCCAGACGTAGTACCTGCCTTCTTCGCCTTCGCTGTCGGCGTCCTCTGCTGAGTAAAAGCCGCCTTCCGGAGCGGTCATATCGCGCAAAACATAAGCGAAGACTTCTCTGGCGGCGTTGGCGAAGCTACTCTGACCGGTGGCCTGGTAAGCTTCAAGGTAGGCGATAGACAAGAGCGCCTGGTCGTAGAGCATTTTTTCGAAATGCGGTAGCAGCCACTCCCGGTCTGTGGCGTAGCGGTGAAAGCCAAATCCTAGGTGGTCAAAGATGCCCCCTTGGTACATTTGCGTCAAGGTTTTTTCCACCATTTCGAGGGCCATTTGGTTCCTAGTGCGCTGCCAGTAACGTAGCAGAAAAGTAAGATTGTGCGGTGTGGGAAATTTAGGGGATTGGCCAAAGCCGCCGTAAACCGGATCAAAACGCTTTGCCAGCTGCTCATACGCTAGGTGCAGCACGTCTTCGCCAGACGTCTCCCCGGGGGTGACGTTGGCTGTCGACTGCAGGCTGGCCGTGATACTGTCCGCTGTCTTGCTTAGTTCCTCCCGTGCTGTTAGCCAGATTTTTTCCACACGTTCCGCCAGAGCCATGACGCCTATCCGTCCGTGGCGGGAGTCTTTAGGGAAATAGGTGCCGGCAAAGAAAGGGCGCTTGTCGTGACTCATTAGGATGGTCAGCGGCCAACCGCCGCTGCCGGTGAGGGCCTGACAGACGGTCATGTAGATATTGTCAATATCCGGCCGCTCTTCGCGGTCTACTTTGACGCAGACAAAAGTACGGTTTAACACTGCCGCCACTTCATCGTCTTCGAAAGACTCCCTTTCCATCACGTGGCACCAATGGCAGGTCGAATAGCCGATGCTCAGAAAAAGCGGCTTGTCTTCTGCTTTCGCTTTGGCAAACGCTTCTTCACTCCACGGATACCAGTCCACTGGATTATGGGCGTGTTGCAACAGATAGGGGCTCTTTTCGTTTATCAGTCTATTGGGCTTTTTTGTAGGTTTCATGGGCATCACCTCCTGTAGTTTCATTAACGAGCGCAACGGTGATCTCAATAAGTGCCGCAAGAATGGAGCGATTAAAAGTGGACTATTCCTTAATCGACAGTTCGTCTCTCCTGAGCTATCTCTTTTTCCCTCGCCGGGACTATCGCAAGCCCCCCCCTGGCGCTTTCGACCTGGAGGTTTCCGTGTCAGAGGATGCTACTATCTCCTGCCGAGCTTATGCGTCCTCACCCGACGACCCCTGGATCCTTTTCTTCCACGGCAACGGTGAGGTGGTCGGCGACTATAATAGTATTGCCTCCTATTACAATCGCCGGAGCCTGAACCTGCTGGTAGCCGACTATCGCGGTTACGGCACCAGCACCGGCCGGCCAACCTTCGCCGCCCTGCTTAGCGACGCTCATGCCATCTTGAGCAAGGTTCGTGTTGAACTTCCTGTCAGGGGCTACAGGCCTCATCTATGGGTAATGGGGCGTTCCTTGGGTAGCATCTCCGCCCTGGAACTGGCTTATCACCACCCCGCATTGCTGCAGGGGGTCATCTTCGAAAGCGGTTTCATCAGCGTAGTCAGGCTGGTAAACCACTTGGGCCTGCCTTCTCCAGGGGATTTAAGCAGCCTAGAGAGGGAATGCCGGGATACAGCTCGCGGCATTACCGTTCCGGCCCTAGTGATACACGGTGAAGAAGATTCTCTCGTCCCCTTAAGCCAGGGCCGCGAACTTTTTGAGGAGCTCGGCTCGGCGCAAAAAGAGCTGGTGACCATTCCGGGAGCCGAGCACAACGATATTATGTCCGTTGGTAGGGATGATTATATGGCGGCGATCCGCAAATTTGTATATGAAACCACTCCCCATACGCCTCCCCACTTGCTTTAATTTCCGAAGCTTTAGTAGGAATAAAGCTCATAGTACTGAAGGCTCTACCGGTCCTGACCACGGTCTTAGACAATGCCGCTTTCTTTGCATACCTCGAAGATGTGGGTGAATCGGGTGTAGTCCGATACATCACCGAGGGCATACTGGGGGGGATTCATCGCCGGCTGTCGGACGAAACGCCGCCCTGTTTCTAACCCGGACCTTGGTTAATCATAATGTGTCCGCATACTAATAACTTTTGATGGTTATCCACTTGACTACGGTACATACTAGAATTTGTGGTTAGTCAAGTCAGAATAAGTGGTTGGTTGGACCTTCAGGGCGCACTCCAGCAAACGATAAAACAGCAAACCTCTTTTGGCAGACTTTCTGCGATTGAAGCGGAACACGTATTCATCCAGGTAGGCCTGCAAGTGCATTTCCTGCACCGCGCCCTGGTGTGTACCGAGCAGCCAACGCTCTAGAAGGGATACAATCATATGAACGTGCGGCAACAAATTCTTCTCGTCTGAGACTTCGAACTTTTTCGGCACAACATGCTGATAGCCGCTTTCGTCAATCGAAGCATAGCTGCTCCAGCCGTCTGTGATGACCGTGCTGCCCGGTTCGACATTTTCTTTGATGAAACCCTGAAGCGATTCTTTGGATGCATCCAGCACCACTTTCATACGAACGCGCCCCAGCTGGTTGTTGCCTTCCAAGAGCTCAACGCCAAGAACCACAAGGCTTTTGTTGCTGGTACCACACCTGCGCTTTCCATCGTTTTCTTCCCCGCCAATGTAGGTTTCATCCACCTCAACGGTTCCAGACAACTTCGTTCGGTTCGGGTTGACCATCGCAGTACGGATTTTGTGAAGCCATGTCCAAGCGGTCTGGTAGCTTCCAAGCCCTAATACCTGCTGCAGTCCGGTAGCGCTTGCGCCGTTTTTTTGGGTAGTTACCCACCAAATTGCTGTGAACCAATTTCTCAGGGGCTTGCGTGTGTCCTGAAAAATCGTCCCAGCGATAACTGATGTCTGGTGACCGCATCTCGAACACTCATAAAGATTTTCGCCTTTGGGCCATGCCTTCCTGGGTTCCTTACACTTTGGGCAGACAAAGCCCTCGGGCCACCTCAGCTGATAAAGGTATTCCCGGCACTGCTCTTCGGTCATGAACTGCTTGATAAATTCGTCGAAGGTCATTGGATACTCTTTCATACCTCGTATACTACATGTTGTGGGTACCGTAGTCAAGTGGATAACCAGCAAGTACAATTATTAAAACATGCAGAAAGAGGATGCAAATTTTGAAGACTATTTCTCTGCCGCCGTACGCACCGACACTTATTGAGTCCACCCGTGCTATCGGCTACACGTTAGAATCGGCAATTGCCGACATTGTTGATAACAGCGTCTCGGCAGAGGGATCATCTGTTGAGATTTATTTCTTCCCTACTGGGGATTCATACATAGCAATACTGGATAACGGCAACGGAATGAATGCTGGTGAACTTGAAACTGCCATGCGATATGGCAGCCAAAATCCAAATGATAAACGGGCAGCAACAGATTTGGGACGTTTCGGACTTGGATTAAAAACTGCGTCTTTGTCACAGTGCCGAACATTGACAGTTGCCAGCACAAAAGGCGGAAGCATTGAAGCGAGACGCTGGGATATCGATCATGTAATTGAAACTGGAAAATGGTCGCTCATTATACTGGATACCGAAGAAGAAATTAACGCAATACCCCGTATTGACAACCTGCGGGAGCTCAATAGCGGAACACTTGTTGTTTGGCAGAATCTTGACAGGGTTAAAGTTGGTGAATTGAATTTTGATCGCTCAATGGGCAGAAAAATGGATGATGTCCGCTCTCATCTCTCTTTGGTATTCCATAGATACCTCAGTGGAGAAGCTGGGTTGAGAAAATTACAGATAAAAATGAACGAAACCGCTATTGATTATGCCGACCCTTTTCTGAAACGCAGGAATACACAGGTAATGGCCGATGAAGAGCTAATTATTGATGGCACAAAAGTCATTGTCCGTCCTTACATACTCCCTCATATTTCTAACTTATCAGCAGAAGAGATTGAGGAACTTGGGGGTAAAGAAGGATTGCGTAAAAGCCAAGGGTTTTATGTATACAGAAATAAGCGTCTTTTGGTCTGGGGAACATGGTTTCGCATGATGCAACAGGGCGAGCTCTCAAAGCTGGCTCGGATTCAGGTCGACATACCAAATGATTTAGACAGCCTTTGGGCACTTGACATTAAGAAATCAACGGCGATGCCCCCTGAGATTTTAAGGAACAGTCTCGGTTCGGTTATTGAGAGACTTGCGGAACACAGCAAACGTACGTGGGTATTCCGTGGAAAGAAAGAAACACATGACTCGATTGTCCACGTTTGGTTGCGATTCAAAGGGAAGCAAGGTGGATCGTATTATGCCATTAATAGAGATCACCCGTTGGTTGAAGTTTTCAATGACGCATCGCCGCAGATGAAGCGAAATATTGAAAACCTATTGAACGCGATTGAGGTAGGGCTTCCTTTAAGTTCGCTCTATTTGGACATGAACTCAGACAAGCCTGTCGAAAACGATGTAGGTACAACCATGCAGGAAGTTGAAGCATTGCTGCAGGGCTTGCTTGCCCAAATTTCCACAAACGCTGGAAAAGCGGAATTGATGGATAGGCTCGCTGTTTCTGAGCCGTTTGTCAACTACCCACAACTCATAGTAAAGTACAAGGCAGGAGGAAACACGAATGGCGGGAACTAAAGCCGAGACACTAGAAGGGCTTATTTCCACTGCGATTAACTCAGAATACCCGGATGTTCCCCCGACCGAAGCAGTCTTTGACGAGAAAGTCGAAGCGTTGCGGCAGTCGTTGGCTATTCTATATCCTGTTAGCGACGAAGGGTTTGCTGAAATCAAACGCAAGTTAAAAGCAAACATCGTTGTTCAGATGGATTTAGGCGTCCTCATAAAAGATCGGCAACAACATCTGCCGTGGCTTTCTGCAAGACGCGAGTCATTGGACTTCTTTTTCTGGAATCGATATAAAACATACTTGGAACAGGTCAAGCACTGGAATCCTCGCGTTACAGGGAATCTGGGACTAGTGTCGGATGTAATTGTGGATTATCTCGGTGATCCCACGAGCGATGCTCCGTTTCAGCGGCGCGGTCTTGTACTTGGCGATGTTCAGTCCGGCAAAACCGCGAATTATACTGCCATTTGCAATAAAGCGGCTGACACAGGCTATCGTGTAATTATTATCCTTGCCGGAATGATGGAAAACCTGCGCCAGCAAACGCAGGAACGTCTTGATGCGGAATTTTCAGGCAGAATGAGCCAATACCTGCTCGATCCCAAACAGGAAATTGAAAATGTGCCTGTCGGCGTAGGCAAATATGGTCAAGAAAAGCAAATAGCGACGTTTACTTCGGTAACAAAGGACTTTGATAAAAATATCCTTCGTGCGCTGAAGCTGTCGCTTCACAATGTCAACACCACAGTTCTTTTCGTTATCAAAAAGAATAAGAGCATTCTCAACAACCTTATAAAATGGCTAAAAAGTAACAATCTGGACGCGAGAGGAGCTATCAATCTTCCCATGCTGCTGATTGATGATGAAGCCGATAATGCTTCCGTCAACACCAAAAAGGAAGATGAAGATCCGACCGCAATCAACGATGCCATTCGCAGATTGTTGAAGCTGTTCAGGCAAGCCTCATATTTGGGGATTACAGCTACGCCGTATGCGAACATTTTCATAAACCCTGAAACGGAAACGGAAATGCAGGGCGATGATCTGTTCCCCAGAGATTTCATATATTCATTGGCTCCACCGACGAACTACATCGGTGCAGAGAAAATATTTGGAGAACAGACTCAGTTTGCTGATTCTTTGGAGGAACTCCATCCGCAGGAAATGGATGCCTTCTTTCCGTTTAATCACAAAAAAGTTCTTGTCGTCGATGATTTGCCGCCGAGCATGAAAGAGGCTATGGCGTATTTCTTGCTTGTTAATGGAATCCGCGATGTCCGAGGGGATAATCGAGAGCATCGCTCCATGATGATTCATGTCAGCCGATTTACGGACGTGCAAAATCAGATCAGTGGTTTGGCGCATAATTGGATTGAGGATGTTCAATCCGATGTCCGCAACTTTGCTTCTTTATCAGAACGGGAAAGCGATGTCATTACGAATATCGCTTTTTTGAAAGCAGTATGGAACAAACACAAACTCTCGGAGAAAGCAGGAGCCGATGGTCTCCCTATGCCGTGGCACAGATTTTTATCTGAGTATCTGTTCAAGGCCATCGCTCCCGTTGTTGTTCGGCCAGTGAACCAGAAGAGCAGTTCGACTGGGTTGGATTATTACAGTCATAAGGAAGAAGGGCTTCGTGTCGTAGCGGTAGGCGGCAATAGCCTGTCAAGAGGGCTTACACTTGAAGGCATATGCGTCAGTTACTTCTATCGCAGATCGCAAATGTATGACACTTTGCTTCAGATGGGTCGTTGGTTTGGATACCGTCCTGGATATGACGATTTGTTTAAAATCTGGATTAGCATAGAAGCTATCGATTGGTACGGATATATTACAGCTGCCGCTGAAGAATTGAAGCTGGAAATTACACGAATGGGGGATACAAATCAGACTCCGATGCAGTTTGGTTTGAAAGTCCGACAAGATCCGGCTTCGCTGATCGTAACTGCACGAAATAAAATGCGTTCCGCTACTTCCGTGAAGCGTCCGATAACAGTGTCAGGACGATTGCTCGAAACTCCACGCCTGAGAGCAGATGTCACTTCACTTCGGCAAAATGAAGAAGCATTCAAAGATTTTGTTAAACGGTTGCCCGAAATCGGACATGCCGTTCAAAGAGAAAGAACGCGCCATTTTTGGGAAGGCGTTAGCAAGGATGAAGTGGAGCAGCTTATCCGTGATTTCAAAACACATCCCTGGCATTTGTCTTTCCAAGGAGCGGCACTTGCTGATTTCATCAGAGATTGTACTGATGTGGGCAACTGGGATGTGGTCATTGCAGAAGGTACTGGTGGCGAAGTAAAACTAGATTGCGGTAACGATGTGTTAACCATTTCATCCGAGAGCCGTATCGTAAAGGCAACAAAAGAGCAAATCAGCATCAGCGGAACAAAAGTCCGTGTAGGTGCTGGGGGCGTTGCTAATTTAGGTCTAACTGGGCAGCAGTGTAATGAGGTGCAGGATAAATTCAGGCGTGAAAACGGAAAGAAGCACGTTCCTGACAGCGCTTACCTGAAGATTAATCGTAACCCTATTCTTATGCTCCATGTTATTGCAGTTGACCGTATAAAACCTGATGACAAAGGAAATCCAAGAACGCAAATCGATGCTGGCTGTGTAGTTCCAGATTATCTTTATGCATTGGGTATAGGAATCCCAGAAATCGGAAGCGAAAAAATCGCTTATTACATGGTCAACATGGTTGAACTTAAAAACTACTATGATGCCGAGGAGGATGAGGACGAATGAAGATAACACCAGAAATCCTCGAACGGCAGTGGAACAGCATCAAATATACGAGCGGAGGCTTTCTGCAGATTGACACGCGGCATCCGCTGGAGTGGCATATAGGTTACCAATCTATTAGCCAACGGACACTATTGCTGGTCAGCGATACGGAAATCGGCGCAATTGAATCCTCAAAATCGATGATTGTAAGCCGCCGCAGACGTGAATCTGACAACCGCTGGACGCTTTCTTTTGAGTTGCTCCGGAACGAGCAACAAGGTGTATTTGCCATACTTTGTTGCGATGTGATCGAACATTCACGTCCTGCGACAAATGAAGCAGAAGCTCTTAAATTGGTCATCAATCGTTATAAGCAATGGAGCAAACTGCTGGAAACACAGCGAAGCGGTTTGATGGATGAACATATCCGGAAAGGACTGCTGGGTGAACTTCTGTTTTTACAAGAACGCATTGAAAAAGGAGAGCCCTTATTGATGGCAGTGCAGGGCTGGGTAGGTGCTGATGGCGCTGACCACGACTTTGTATACGAAGATGGCTGGCATGAAGTAAAAAGCGTCGGCGCCTCTGCTACGAGCGTGACTATTTCTTCACTTGAACAGCTTGACTGCGCTGATGAAGGTGAACTTGTGATAATGCGCATTGATAAGACTGCTCCGGATAAAGCTGGGGCATTATCCCTTAATGATGCAGTAAGGCAGATTAGCAGCAAGTTAACTGACGCCTCAGATGCGCTGGACTTATTCCGAGCAAAACTGAGTACATACGGTTACATAGATTTGCAGGAATATTCTGAGCAGAAATATTCCTGCTCCGGATCGCAACGGTACGGTGTAAATCATACGTTTCCAAGGCTCACGAAACAAAATGTTCCGACACAAATTGAATCTCTGCATTACGAATTAAATCTGCCATCACTGACAGACTGGCTGAAAGGGTGAACGAAATGGACGCACAGGAATTCCGAAAAGATTTCATAGAAGGAGTTAAAGCCGAGGCCGCAGCCACCGGCGAGGGTTCCAGTGCGTCATTCGTGAGTGCTTTTGCTCAGTATCTGCAGGAAGCAGAATTCCTGATGGACTTTACCGCTGCCTACTTTGAGGGAACAGGAAAGCGCAACCGAAAATTGCGTGTTGACGGATATGCCTACGATGAGTTTGACAAAACTATGAGCCTGTTAATCGCCGATTATGATGCTTCTGAAAATGAGCGGGTGCTTGCCAGAACGCAGGCCGGACAATTACAGGAGCGGTTAAGTGCTTTTGTAGACCATGCGTTGAACTCTAACCTTCATCGTGAAGTTGAGATGAGCAGACCCTGCTCTGATTTAGTGGACTTACTGCGAGAAAAGCGCAAAGAAATCCGGAAATACCAACTTTTGATTTTTACGACTGCGTCCATAAGCACAACAATAACCGTACTTGAATCTGCTGATATCGACGGGATTCCGTCCGAGTGTCAAATATGGGACATTAACCGCTTATTCAAGGTTTGCGGATCAGGCACAGGAAGACACATTATTGAGATTGACTTTAAAGAACATTCCCAGTACGGCATTCCTTGTATGGAGGCAAGCGGCACTGAGACAAAAGACTTTAAGAGTTATCTGTGCATTATTCCCGGGATTCTCTTGGCAGATATTTATGATAAATACGGTAGCGGCCTTCTTGAAGGAAACGTACGGTCGTTTCTTTCAACAAAAGTAGCTGTAAACAAAAAAATCCGTACTACCATTCTTCAGTGCCCTGAAAGGTTTTTCGCATACAATAACGGCATTTCAGCTGCCGCAATGGATATTCAAATTGAATCCACTCCGCAAGGGCAGTTTCTTGTTTCTGCGAAGGACTTTCAGATAATTAATGGAGGGCAGACTACTGCATCGCTTTCAAATGCGAGGTTCCGCGACAAAGCTGACCTAAGCACTATCTATGTACAAATGAAGCTGACGGTAATTGAGAGTACGCTGGAAGAGGAGGCAACCGAACT
This sequence comes from Dethiobacter sp., assembly GCA_018333395.1. Next base: position 16,503 of record JAGXSQ010000050.1, on the reverse strand, counting down.
TGTTCAGAACATATCACGCTCCTCTAACAGCCAGAACAAAGTCAGTGATGCTGATTTCTTCTCAACCCATCCGTTCCATGTGCGTATGGAGAGAATCTCTCAGCGCCTGTACGCAAAAGCAGTAGGCGGTCTTCAGCACGAAACGAAGTGGTTTTATGAGCGGGCGCGCGGGCAGTATCTGCAGAAGCAGATGCGAATGACTGCAGGTGAGAAAAAGAAGTTCCTTCTCCAGAATCCGAAGAATCAGCTTATAACGAAAACTGACCTTGCAAAAGTGCGGAACACCTGGAAGGGTCTGCCCCATACAGTGAGCCGAGGCGCGCAAACAAACTTTGCTGAGTTTGCCAAAACGACAAGTGACGAATGGGAAGCATCTGATGACGGTCTTGTTTTCAACGAAAAGTATTTCCAAGAAAGTGTTGCTTTGGTTTTGATATTTAGATATTGCGAAATAATGGTGACGCATCAGCCATGGTATTCCCAAGGTTATCGAGCGAATATAGTGACCTATACCATTGCCTTTTTACATATGCTTATACAGAAGCAGTTTCCCGGCAAGGACTTGGATTTGATGAACATCTGGACACGTCAAAACGTTCCGGATGCTGTTGCCAAGGCTTTGACCGAACTATCAGAACTTGTTTATGACAAGCTGACCGATCCGAAAAGAGGAGTGGAAAACGTAACCCAGTGGTGCAAGCAAGAAGGGTGCTGGAAAAGCGTCCAAAGTATTGAGTACAGATTATCTGCTGATATTGAGATATGCCTTATCGAACGCGATGAGTTAAAAGTCGCTGAAAGAGAAGCTAAATATGACCAGCGGATAGATTCAGAAACAGAAATCATGACAAAGATTATAGAAATTTCTCAGGTGCAATGGCAAAACGCCCTGAATTTCGCCACGGGCAGGCGGATGATTACGCCTGATGAACATACCGCCATGCGAATAGCGTGCCAGATACCCCAAAAAATGCCGACCCCAGTTCAATGCAAAAGACTTATTGTTGTGCTGGAACGGTTAGAGGAGGAGGGATTTAAATTATGAGTTCTGACGCTGAATCAAAGTATGGTATTGTTGATTTGTTCGCCGGTGCAGGTGGCCTAAGCTACGGGTTTCTTCAAACAGGCAGGTTTTATATAAAGGCTGCTTTTGAAAACAATCTCAATGCTCAGAAAACTTATAAGCGCAATCATGGAAATGCCGAGGTCTATAATGATGTCAGCGATGCCCTTAGTAATGAAATTAAAACGAAACTTGGCCAAGTTGACGTTGTCATTGGGGGGCCTCCATGCCAGGGGTTCTCTAATGCAAACCGGCAGAAGAATCACGCCGTCAGCCAGAACAACTCTCTTGTAAAAAGGTTTGTTCAGACTGTACTTCATCTGAACCCTATGGCTTTCGTGATGGAGAATGTAAGCATGCTCCAGTCAGATATTCACCGTTTTTATGTGGATGAAACCGATGTGGAGACTATAGAAAAATATAGCATTAAAACCAGCCCGTCGGAAATCCCGCTTCTTGATGCAGAATTTTTGTTTCCGGGTATTGCCGGCATTGCAAAAAACATGACGCGTATTTCAAACTATCTTTGGAATGAAAACGACTATTTATCGCTCAATGTGGTATTCAAAACCCGTAATAATTCCAAAAAGTTGTGTGCTTCGCTGACAAAACACAAGAAAAGGCTTCTTGCTTTCGCAAAGAACCTCATCACATCCTTAAATGACAACGATCCTGTATTAAAGCACGATCATGCCGCAGGAATCGCTATACAGAGCTATTATGCTACCGCTGAAACCAATGAGGCCGCTGAAGAACTCTGTAAAGCGATAATGCCGGCAATTATACTGCAGCGTATGTTCTCAAAAGCTAAGGAAATATTGGATAATCATATCAAGGTTGATAGATATTCAACTGAGAAAGGGCTTGTTGCTCATGTCACTTCTATGGCGGTTATTGACTATGTTAAATCAATTTTAGAAGCTTCCAGCACTGGGTATAGTATAAACAGCGGCGTTTTATCATCTGCGGAATTTGGTGCGCCTCAGAAACGGATGCGTTTTGTTCTGATTGGCGTTAAAAAGTCCATTTGTGACAATGTTAAGATGCCAATTGGTACGTTCTGTGAAGCAAACTACCGTACAGTTAAAGATGCAATTGGGGATTTAGAAGAAATTGAAGCGGCAACTGAAGTATCTGACCAGGGTGTACGGCTACCTGTTGCTCCCAAAGATATAAGTGAGCTTGGAAAACTGTTGCGTGATTCCAAAATTCTCTGCAATCACGTTTCTACGGCAACAACCCCCGAAGCCCTGGAACGGTTTAAGGCAATTAAGCAGGGAGGCAATTTCCACAGTTTGCCGCCGGAACTCAAAACCACTTACTATGATACAGAGCGTACACAGAAAACCATTTATCTGCGCTTAAAATACGACGAGCCTTCCGGAACAGTTGTCAATGTGCGAAAATCCATGTGGATTCATCCAGTGGAACACCGCGCTCTCAGCATACGTGAAGCGGCGCGCTTGCAGACTTTTCCGGATAGTTTCATCTTCTGCGGCACTAAGGATTCACAATACCAGCAGGTAGGCGATGCGGTGCCACCGATGCTGGCGCAGGCAATAGCAGAACATTTATGCGGCTATCTAGTTTGTGGAGCAAATAGCGCTGTTAGAGAGGAATTACTCTTGAGGCGGGCATATGGCTGATACGCATTCCAAAGAAACCAGAAGCATAACATGTCGCGTATTAGAAGAAGGTAGGCTTTGCCCACAACCCAACCTCATGGGCGGGGATGTCGCCAGGCAGCAATGAAAGTACCGGTAAAATATCACTGGTGTTTTCTCTGGGCGCCGTCGCTTGGGTCGATGTAGAAGTTCTCTTTGTGCAGAAGTTCGGAAACAGGGACGATAGTGTACCCCTGGCTTCTGGCAAAGCTGATAATCTCCGGCAGTGCGTCGGCGGTGTAGCGGCCATTGTTGTGGAAAAGAATGATGGCGCCGGGGTGGAGCCGGCTGGTGACGCGCTGGACGATGGCCTGCCGGCTGACATCTTTCCAGTCCAGAGAGTCGATGCTCCACTGAATAGTCAGGTACCCCAATTCATCGGCTACCTCCATGACTTTGTTGCTGTATTCGCCAAAGGGCGGGCGAAAGAGCTTTGGTTCCACGCCCGTCAGTCCGGTCAGGGCGGCGTGGACGCGCTTCAATTCGTGTTTAATGCCCTGCTTGTCGAGCGTGTTTAGGTGGGGATGAGTATAGGTATGGTTGCCAAGTTCGTGGCCGGCGGCGGCGATTTTTTTTACCATTTCTGGGTATTTTTCAATCCAGAAACCGGTTAGAAAAAAAGTCGTTTTTAGGTTGTTTCGCTCCAGGATCTCCAGGATTTTGGGCGTAAATTCTATGCCCCAGGAAGCATCAAAAGAAATGGCTATCTTTCTTTCTACGGTGTCTACATAGTAAATCGGTAGCAACCGGCCTGGCCGTGCCGCTACCGTCATGACGCCTGAGGCGTCCAGCGTTTTTACCAGCATAGCTGCCAAAACAGGCAAGACCAGCAGCAAAATACCTGTGGATAGCTTTTTTTTCATGCGCTACCTCCGAGTGTGATTTTTGCTTCCAGGCAAGGGAAGCCCAGAGAAACTTTATGCTATACTTCCAAGGTTTATGACCGGACGCTGACTTTGCTGTCCGCAGCAGGATTTTTTCCTGTCTTTGTCGAACTCAGCAGATTTGTAAACATAAAGTCGGCAGTTGCCTAAGGGGGGCTTGTTTTGTACTGGAACCGGGAAGCAGAATGTATGTCGAGGGACAGGCTGCAGGAAGTGCAGCTAAGGCGGCTGAAAAAGACGCTGGAGCGGGTCTTTAGCAGTGTGCCCCATTACCGCCGCGGCTTTCAGGCGGCGGGTGTTGAGCCGGGTGATATCCGGGAACTGTCAGACCTGGCTAGGTTGCCGCTTACTGTTAAACAGGATTTCCGGGACAATTATCCCTTTGGCTTGTTTGCTGTCCCGCAAAACGAAGTGGTTCGTTATCATTCTTCTTCCGGGACGACAGGTAAGCCGACAGTGGTGGGCTACACACGCCAGGATTTGGCGACTTGGGCGGAGTTGATGGCCCGCTCACTCGTCAGCGCGGGGACGACACGCAATTCGGTGGTGCAGAATGCTTACGGCTATGGGATGTTTACCGGAGGCCTTGGTGTCCATTATGGCGCGGAACTGGTCGGTGCGGCTGTCATTCCTATTTCCGGCGGCAACACCCAGCGCCAGATTATGATTATGCAGGACTTTGGCACCGACATTCTGACGTGTACGCCAAGCTACGCTCTCTTTGTGGCTGAGGTCATGGAAGAAATGGGGTTAACTAGGAAAGACTTTAAATTAAAAGCCGGGATTTTTGGCGCTGAACCTTGGTCAGAAAAGATGCGCGAGCAGATTGAGGCGCGCCTTGGCATCTCGGCGTTTGACATTTACGGTTTAAGTGAAATTATCGGGCCGGGTGTTGCCATGGAGTGTGAGGGAAAATGTGGCCTGCATATTTTTGAAGACCATTTCATCACGGAGATTATTGACCCTGATACTGGTCAGCCCTTGCCTTACGGGGAGAGCGGCGAGCTGGTGCTGACAACCATCACCAAGGAGGCGCTACCGGTCATCCGCTACCGCACCCGCGACATCACTACCCTAGACGTGGAGCCGTGTCTGTGCGGGCGCACCCACGTGCGCATGAAAAAAGTGACCGGCCGCAACGATGATATGATCATTATTCGCGGCGTCAATGTCTTCCCCACACAGGTTGAAAGTGTGTTGCTGGAGATTGGCGAAACAGAGCCGCATTACCAACTGGTCGTTACACGGCAAGGCAGCCTTGATATGTTGGAAATCCAGGTGGAAGTTTCGGAAAAAATGTTCTCCGACAAGGTGAAGCGCCTGGAGGAACTAGAGAAGAAAATCAGCTCCCAGGTGGAATCAATCCTGGGCCTTTCCGCCAAAGTTCGCTTGGTAGAACCAAAATCGATTCCGCGCAGCGAAGGTAAGGCCAAGCGCGTTATCGACAAGCGCCAGATCTAAAGGAGTGTTGACATGGGCAAGCAAATTTACCGGCAGACCATCCTGTCCATCAAACCGTATGTACCCGGTAAACCGGTGGAGGAAGTGGAGCGGGAGCTTGGTATCAGCAACGTCATTAAGCTCGCTTCTAACGAAAACCCGCTGGGGCCGGCGCCGGCCGCTCTCCAAGTGTTGCGGGAGATAGCGCCCAAGGTTTCTGCCTATCCTGACGGAAACTGCTATTACCTGAAAAACGCGCTCGCCGCGCAGCTTGGCGTGGGTACGGAAAACCTGATTGTGGGCAACGGTTCGGATGAAATTATCAAGCTGATCGCCGAAGCCTTCCTAGAGCCGGAAGAGGAAGCGATTGTGGCCGACCCCACTTTCTCAGAATATGATTTTGCCGTCAAAGTTATGGGTGGCCAGACGGTGGTGGTCCCCACCAAAGCCATGACCCACGACTTGTCGGCCATGGCTGCTGCTGTGACGGAGAAGACGAAACTCGTCTTTGTCTGTAACCCCAACAACCCGACCGGGACCATTGTCCGCCGGGCAGAAGTGGAGGCGCTGCTTGAGGGCCTGCCGGAGGGAGTCATTACGGTCTTTGACGAAGCGTACTGCGAATACGTCACCGACCCGGACTACCCGCCATCGCTGGACTTTGTCCGTCAGGGGCGGAACGTGATTGTACTGCGCACTTTCTCCAAGATTTATGGCCTAGCGGGCCTACGCGTGGGCTACGGCGTGGCTAGGCCGGAGCTGATTGGCTATCTGCTGCGTGTCAAAGAGCCTTTTAACGTCAACATGCCGGCGCAGGCGGCGGCGCAGGCGGCCTTGACCGACACGGAGCATGTGCAGCGCAGCCGCGCCTTGAATGAAGAGGGGAAAGCGTTTCTGGCCGGCGAATTTGCCCGCCTGGGCCTGACCTTCGCACCGACGGAGGCCAACTTTCTCTGGGTAAACATTGCTGCCGACTGCCGGAAAGTCTTTGCCCAACTTCTACGCCGTGGCGTTATCGTGCGTACCGGCGACATTTTCGGTGCTCCGGACACCATTCGGGTGACTATTGGTACGCCGGAACAGAACCGCCGCCTGGTCAACATGCTGGAGGAAGTTCTGACGGCAGAAAAAGCGCAGGAATAATTTTCTTTCAGGGAGGCTTTCCATGTCAAAGCACGTTGTTACACTTATCCCCGGAGAAGGTACCGGGCCGGAAATATGTGAGGCGGTCAGGACAGTCATTGACGCGAGCGGCGTGGAGATTAAGTGGGAGTACGAGAAGATCGGCTTGGACTGCCTGGATGAATACGGCACGCTCCTGCCGGAGAAGACCATCCGATCTGTGGCCAAAAACAGGGTGGCTCTTAAAGGCCCGACTACCACACCGGTGGGGACGGGCCACAAAAGTGCCAATGTTACGCTACGCAAAGTCTTTGACCTTTACGCCAACGTGCGTCCGGCCTTCTCTGTCCCGGCGCTGAAGAGACCTTGGAACAATATAGATATTCTTAGTTTCCGTGAGAACACGGAGGATACATACGCGGCCATTGAACACATGGTTTCGGATGAAGTGGCGCAGTGCCTGAAGGTGATTACTTGGCCCGGGTCATACCGGATCGCGGATTTTGCTTTCCGGTGGGCGAGGGCCTCGCGTCGCAAAAAAGTAGTCTGTGTGCATAAAGCCAATATTATGAAAATGACGGACGGACTTTTCCTGGACGCTTTCCGCGAGGCGGCCAAAAAGTACCCTGAAATGGAAACAGGCGACATTATCGTGGACAACTGCGCCATGCAACTGGTGCGCGACCCGGCCCAGTTTGATTGCCTAGTATTGCCCAATCTGTACGGTGACATCATTACCGACCTTTGTGCAGGGATGGTGGGAGGCCTTGGCTTTGCTCCCGGGGCTAACATCGGTGACAATTGCGCTGTCTTTGAGGCCGTCCACGGTTCGGCTCCTAAATACGCTGGCCTGAAGAAGGTTAACCCTTCCGCTGTCTTAGGCTCCGGCATCATGATGTTGCGCTGGCTGGGAGAAGCGGAGGCGGCAGAGCGTATTGACCGAGCCATGCACGCGGTCTTGGCGGAGGGGCAGCAGGTCACCTACGATGTAGGCGGCACTGCGGGTACGGATGAATACGCTCAGGCCATTGTTGATAAAATGCGTGAACTTGGTTAACTTGGCGGCAGGAAACGCCGGTGTCTCGACGCCATGGCCTAAGCGGCGGCAAAACAAGCTGTATTCATCAGGAAGGGCCGGACCTTGTCGGACCGGCACGGAGAAGGGGGCTGGTTACAATTAGTAAAAGAGCCACAGACATCAGGCTAGTAGGTGTGGATGTTTATATCATTGACGAGAACGGCGTGCCGCAGTTTGCCGATTTGGACACCTTTCAGTGTGAATTTATTTCCAACCGGGGTACTAAAGTCTGGCCGGGCTATGTCAGTCCTGATTTGATGATGGTCAATTGGTACCGTTGTCGTTTTCTCGCCACCGCAGACATTACCGATCAGGACATAGACCGCTTCCTGGCCAAACTCAGCGAAAAATGGCTGTGGTCGGCAGCCCAGAAGCTGTGGCTTTACGATGGCGAACCGGGTTTCAGCAATCCCTACTAACCTTGAAGTTTGCTGATAAAATCTTGACCCTCGCGCCGGTACAGCGGACGAAGTTTTTCCGCGTCTTCCAGTACAATGCGCAGCTTTCGCTCATCCAAATCATACGAATAAGCGTGTCTGAAGAAGTGTCTGAAAGCGCGCAGATTGTCAAGCAGTACAAAACTGTTTCTGGACAAAAAGGCCGGACGCACACCTTGAACAGATAACGTCATCCGCTTCAGCAGTTCTGAGTGGTAGCGGCTTTTATCCTCGAGGTGATTCTCAAAAAAAGCCGCCACCATGCTAAAGAGGTCTTCAAAGGCACAGTAAAGATTATGCAGCTGGTATCCCAGGCTCTCAGCCGCGGCAGGGCCTGTTTCTTTTTTGCGCAGATCAATTTTTAGATATATTTCCGCTATTGCATCCAGCTGGGCCTCAATTTCAGCCTTCAGCAACACTAATCGCTCTTTTTCCATCGGATTCCCTCCCTAAGTATTTTATCCGCCAGCCTGTGCTCTTCAAGCTGAACTATGTCAACATTATCCAGGCCTGTTTCTCTGGAAAGAAAAGCCATGGCCTCAAAAAAATCCCGGTCCTTCAGCCCGAAAAAGCCGATATCCAAATCGGACAGGGCATTAAAGCCAAAAGGTTTTGACGCTGAACCGAAGATATAAGCCTCGTCAAACGAAATTTTCAGGGCTAATTTATCCAGCGCCCGTGTCGCGGCGCCCAGCAGGCGCACCCGTCGCAGCTCCTGCTCCTGCTTTTTCTTTTCTCTAGCGCACTCGACCAAATCATGCCAACTCATATCTTCACCTCGCAACGCTATAATAATAGCAGATCCCGCCGTCTTTCCGCAACATTTTGGGCATCATTCATGTCATGAATTGGCAATTAGCAAATCGCCTGCTGCTATAGACTCCCCCGGTATTTCCAAATATAATATAAGCGTGCGCGTTCAAGAATGTTTTGCCTAATTATCATTTTTCTGGTATCATAAAAGTACCTAAGAGAGACGCAGCATCGCCCAGTAAAACTTAATCCGACGCAGCTTTTCAGTTGAACAGGAGGAGTATGATGGAGGCCAGGTTTTCCCCGACCGAGGCAACCGAGAGGCAGCTCAAAGTCTTTACCTTAGGCCACTTTGTGGTAAAAAACGGGGACACATTCCTCTCCGAATCGCGCGGACGCTCGCGAAAAGTATGGGATTTATTTAAATATTTGCTGGTTAACCACGACCGGATCCTGCTCCCGGAGGTTATCGCGGAGCAATTATGGCCGGACCAGCCCTATGAGGACGCCAAAGGAGCTGTCCGCACCCTGATCCACCGCCTGCGCAGCATGCTCGACGGGGTGGATTTAATAATCTTTACCCAAGGCGGCTACACCTTCAACCGCCACCAGGACTTATGGCTGGATATAACCGTGTTTGAATCCAGTTGCCGCGAGGCCCGCCACTCCGCGAAACAGGGCCTGACGCAGGAGGCGGTAGCCATGTACAGACAAGGCGTGTCCCTGTTATAAAGGCGACCTGCTGCCCGAATGCGCGTACAGCGACTGGCTGATACCGCTCAGAAGCCATTACCGCCGCCTGTATCTGCAAAGCGTGGCCGAGCTGGCCTTGCTGCTAAAAGAAACCCAGGCTCATGCGGAAATCGTAGAGGAAATTACCAGGGCGCTGCTGATAGACTATTTTGAGGAAGAGTTGCACCTGATTTTACTGGAGGCGTTACTGGGCGGGGGGAAAGTAGCGCAGGCCAAATAGCATTATGAGAATGTTACGGCCGTCTTTTACCGGGAAATGGCCCTGAAGCCTTCCTCCGCCATGAAACAAATGCTCCGCCTCATCCAGGAGCGTGACAGCGACGGCGGCAACGTCCTTGATTTTTCCGCTTTCAGAGAGGCCATGCAAAGCAGGCAGCAGGCTAACGGCGCTTTTCTTTGCGAGCCCGAATTTTTTAATATCATCTGCAACCTGGAAAGCCGCCGCGCGGAAAGAAATGGCCAAGCGGGACTGCTGGCGCTCTTTGCCGTAACCCCCCTAGACTTCAGCGGCGAAACGGCTAAACAAGAGCAGGCTGACCTAGCCGTCTTGCAGGAGGTTCTGCAGGACACCCTGCGTAAAAGCGATGTGCTCTGCCGCTTTGGCCGACAGCAGTTTATGGCCTTGTTGCCGGCCACCACCCCGGAGCAGGGCCAACGCCTCCTGCAGCGCCTGGCCGCCGGCCTCAAAGACCGGGAGCTGCAGCTGAAAAGTCGGCTGCAGCCCTAAACTACATAGCCATACCCAGCAAAACCGCAGAACCATAAAAGTCCCGCGGTTTTGTAATTTAGCGCTGATTTTTCTGTTATTCGTTTGTCACTTTTAAAAGAAGCCTGATTCACACGACCCTTGTATCGCTCAATCTTCCGGATGGAATCGAGAATGTCTCTAAGGTAAACCTTAGGCACCCTTGGCATACTTAACACTTCCTACTATCTCCGATTTCAAATCGGGCTTTATGGTTTCAGCAATTACCAAATCCACCTTGCGTACAAACATATCCTCCAGGAAGAATTTTAATTCCATGTAATTGTCAAAGGTTTTTTCTTTTTTATTGAACTCCACAAGAAGGTCAATATCACTGTCAACGCTCTGATTGTTTTGCGCATAGGAACCAATAAGCCCAATTCTCTTTACACCATATTCTTTTATTGTTTCCATTTTACCTTCAATGCGGCTTAGTATTAGCTGACCTGTCAGTGACATTACCCCTGCCTCCCACTCAATCGTTAAATAACCAAGCGTCTTTCGTCGCACCTTCACGGTTCAAGCAGATCGCGCAGATGCTGTTCCATAAGGCGATAGCCGGTGGCGGTATAGATTAATCTTTCAGACATCCGATAGGTACGATATTTACTCCGTCCTTCCGGCGATAGGCAAGCTCAGTTCCGGTGTACAATCGCATCGGCTTCAAGGCCGCTCTTGTCGCGGTAGTGAAAGACTTCTCCGTCAAGCGCCTAGGCATAGACGCTCTTCTCCGCCTTGTATGTTAATTAACGGCCTTATCTGTCTAAAGCTTCCCTTCTTTGGCTCCCAGTCGTTCTTTTAAGGCATTTTGCAGGATATGGGAGAAATTCAGGCCTTTCGCCTCAGCTATCCTTTCCAGCCACGCGGGTAAAGTCACATTCTTCCTCACATAGCTGTTTTCGATAGCCTCGCGATACATAGGCATATACGCTTCGATTAATATCGGTATTTGATTGTTTTCCAATTGCAGCTTATTTATCGGTGTCGGTTCGGGAATTGGATCACCGTCGTGTTCCATCCCGTAGAGGTGAAGCGCCAGCGCTTCTTTTGCATTGTGGATCGCCTCCTCTGTGGTATGGGCGCAAGGCAAACAACCAGGCAGGTCGGGGAAAAAAATAGATATCCCGTCATCGGCATAATCGAATATTGCCGGGTAAGCGTACAAATCTTTTTTCATCCGGACCAGCTCCTATCATCCATATTCAATCATATATTTACGAATCCACACAGGTATATGTATTAGCCCAATCTTATTTTAGAATTATGCCCGCCTGCTTTAATATGCCTCTGACAGTTCCTATCGGTACATCCTTTACCGGGTGCGTGACGGTGACCTTGCCCGGCTTGGTGTGTGTTTAAATTGCCAGTGGGAACCAGCGCTATTTACCAAAAACCATCCGTCTTTTTCAATTATCCTGATCAGTTCTTTTGACGAGTAGGCTTGCATGGAAATTCTCCTTACAAGCTTATTATAATGCGCATGATTATGCGTGTCAAGGCAGCCATAAGACTGTTCCGCTCCACAAATTCTAAGCGCAGGTCCTCATTACGGGAGAACAAAAGAACACCGCCTGTTACCTCGAAGCGATAGCCGACACAAGTCCGCTCTTGTCGCGGTAGTGAAAGACTTCTCCGTCAAGCGCCTCGGCATAGACGCTCAAATCGCGGAGGCACAGCGATTCAAAAAGGCATTGGCCCCCTCGCTTATCCCGGCGAAGAGAAAAGGGATGAACGAGGTTAGTGCTTCGCGGAAAGCCACCTTTTCAGGTCCGCCTCACTGGTAATGTCAAACAGACTCTCGGCCAGCGCGTCGAATTGTTCCGCAGAAAGGGCGGCAATCATCGCCTCCAATTCAGAGGAAAGAGAACCTAGGCGTTTCTTCAGTATCTTGAGCAGCAATTCCTGCCGGCCTTCCTGCCGGCCCTTCAGTTGCCAAGACGTAGCGAATTCCTTGACCCGTTTCACCTCCTCGAGTTGGAGTTCTTCCGGCAACTTCTCCTGCAAAATCCGTTGCGGTACGAGTTTTTCCGCACCATTTAGGTCCCTCAATCAACACTGCGCCCGATGCTTGAAGTGCTGTATCCAAGAGCTTATCGGCGATTCTGCTCAGGTATTTTCGTTCCATTCATTGGCCTCCTGCGAGATTCATTAACAGATGTCTTACAATATATGATGCTCAACTTCTGAGTTCGTCAATGTTTTACTTCCGAGTTTGGCAAGACGGCTTCTTTGCTCGTTCGGGTAGCTTGATGTTACTGCTAATCCATCTGTAGCCTCGAAGCGATAGCCGACACAAGTCCGCTCTTGTCGCGGTAGTGAAAGACTTCTCCGTCAAGCGCCTGGGCATAGACGCTCTTCTCCGCCTTGGTTGTCAGCAACTTCTGCTCATGCTACAATGAGGGCAGGAGCATCCAAAGAATGAGCATACCAGCGCTACATTATGGTTACGCTCTACAAGGCGCTGACGAGGCGTAGTCAGAGAGCCTATTTGACATGGAAGCGGTATATGATGCTCCTTGAAAAGCACCCGATAGCGGAACCGAAAATCTATGTGAACATCTGGTAAGCTGTGTAAGGTTTATATGAAGAGCCCAATGCCTCAATAGGGCACGTTGGGTTCCGTGAGGGGCGTAGACGGAAACCTCACGTAATATAGAAGGAGAGGTGAAAGTCGAGCGTCTACTCGACTTGAATTGATGCAAATGTTCACTGTTGATCAGAGAAAAAAACTGCTGGAAGAAGAGTTGAGCCGTATCATAGAAATCCTTTGTAGAGACTATGAGCCGGAAAAAATAATCCTTTTTGGTTCTATGGCCGATGGCGATATACATGAGTGGAGTGATATTGACCTTCTGGTCATAAAAAACACCCTAAAGCGGCCGATAGACAGGATAATGGAGGTAGGCTGTTTAATCAAGCCAAAGGTTGGCATAGATCTGTTTGTTTATACTCCTGATGAGTTTGAAGCCCTTGTGCAGGAAAAATATGCTTTCTTTAGCAATATGGTTGCAAAGGGGAAGGTAATGTATGAAAAGAGAAACTAAGGAATGGATAAAGATAGCTGATGAGGAATTGCAGGCCGCAGAGCATCTTTTTGAGGCGCCTTTGTACAGAATGGTTTGTTATCATGCCCAGCAGGCGGTGGAAAAAACTTTAAAGGCAATCCTGACTGAGAGGGAAATAGAATTTTCGCGAACCCATAATATTCTTGACTTATCCAGTGCAGTCAATAATATCGGGTATGAAGCTCCGATTACTGTCGAAGACGCGGTATTCTTAAACAGTGTATATAGAACGAGGTATCCTGCCGCAATGGGCTTGCTGCCTACAGGCGACCCTACAAAAGAAGATGCGGGTAGGGCGTTGCAGAGTGCACGTAAAATGAGAGAGTGGCTCACTATGAGCTTTTAAACAAGGTAGTGCATCAGGCCAGCCTGTTGCAGGAGGCCGGATTAGCGGCTTTAGACGCCCTGCACATATCCTGTGCCGACAAAGGTGGGGCTAACACCTTACTCACTACTGATTACAGGTTGGTCCGACAGGCAGTGCGAACGAAAGCTTTACTCAAAGTCCAGGTGGCAAATCCGGTTAACTGGCTAATGGAGGTGTATTGAATGATACCAGATCAAGCCGCAACTCCCAACCAAATCAGGAAAGCAGGCATAGATGCCTTGTCTAAAACCCTTGGTCCCGTTGGGATGACACGGTTTTTGCAGCAGTTTGACCCAGGAAAAGGCGATTATACTAAAGAAAGAGAGCAATGGCTTGGCAGAATAAGCATTGAACAGGTAGCCAAAGAGGTCCTGCGAGAGAGGCAGGATGGCTGAAGGGTCAGGTCTATATTTTTAACATTGGGGCCGAAGGATATAGACCTGAGCCCCAGGGCCCACAGGCATTCACGGTTCAAGCAGATCGCGCCTTGACTGAGATGTAAAATCACAACAGGGTTTCGTATGGCCGTCTGCCGAACAGAATGCGGCGAATCTGCACAACATCTTCGATGATCACGAAAAACACCAAGTAACTCTCTACAGTCAGATAGCGATAACCGCGAAGACGTAGCTGTGTATCCCGGGCCAGAGGACATCGCTCAGGCATATCAGACAGGCTGTTGATTTTGTTGGCCAGCAGGTCAAATAATCGAAGCGCGGCTTGAGGGGATAGTGTATTTAGATAATCTGCAATCTCATCCATATCTTCCTGCGCTTTTGCCAGGATTTTGACCCTAAATTGCCCCATGCAGTTTGCTCCTCAGCTTTTCAGCAAACTGCATAAAGTCCACGCCTGTTTTGCCTGACATAGCCTCCGCCTCCGCTTCGGCCAGTTTCGCATAAAGCTCCAGCTGAGCCTCGCGCCGCTCATACGTCTCTATACTCATAATAACCATATCTCCAGTTCCATTTTTCGTGATATATACGGGTTCCCTGGTCGATTTGCACAAGTCAGAAATTTCATTCGCGCTGTTTCTTAAATCTGATATCGGTCTGATATGGGGCATAATCCCACCATCCTTGCGCTTAATATATACCACTATAATAGCAATATATTGCTATTATAGTCAAGAAGCCAGCTTGAGAATTCACTAAAATTGTTTTAACAGGAGAAGTCAGTCGGAGTCCGCTCTTGTCGCGGCTAAAGGAAGATGGGCGGTCAGAGCAGCCAAGCGGGGACGCGCCAGTTCCTGCTGTCAATGGGCAGCAGGTCGCCGGCCAGGCAAATGACTGCTCCGCTGCCGATATTTATTTTTAACTGAGCAAGGCCGCCGAATTTTTCAGGCTCTGTCACAGGGGCAAGCACTTTGAAGTTCTTTATGGCTTCCTTGCCGGGGGAAGCGGATTTTTTTATCTCTATGGGATAGATTGTTCCGTTTTCGTAAATCAGCAGGTCGATTTCTTTTCTGTCCTTGTCACGGTAGTAGAAAAGAGGCGGCTCTCGCCCGGCGTTCAGATAGCTTTTATAAATCTCCGAGAAGACATAGCTTTTAAAGAAGGCTCCCGCCATCGCTCCTTTCTCTAATGCTTCCGGATTGCCCCATTTCAAAAGATGGGCGCAAAGTCCCGTATCGAGGAAATGCAGGAGCGGCATCTTGGTCACTCGCTTCAGGACGTTATTGTGATATGGCTGGACAAGAGCAATGATGTGCGAGGATGCCAAAACGGAGAGCCATTTTTTTGCTGTCGGGGAAGATATGCCGCATTCGCCGGCAATTTCCTGATAGACAACAGGGGCGGCTGTTCTGGCGGCAACAAGTGTCATAAAGTTAAAGAAGCCCGTTTCGTCGGCGACCTGCGTCAGGTCCTTTATATCGCGTTTGAGGTAAGTGTCGGTGTAAGAACGGTAATACGTTTCCGAATCGACAGATTCATCGGCATAAAACTTCGGCATAGAGCCTTTGAAGATACGGGAATATACTTCGTTCAGACCAAGCTTTTGAGCGTTGCCAAGACGGTTCATCAGCCTGCCGGCATCCGTAGTAAAGACTTCGGACGGTATCCCGGTTATCTCACTGGTTGAGAGCCCCAGCAAGTTTATAATGCCAACGCGCCCCGCCAGGGTTTCGCTGACATTCTTCATCATGATAAAAGGCTGTGAGGCAGTGAGCCAGTAATCACCATTGCGTTTTGCTTTATCAACTGCCATTTTGATATGCGGCAGCAGTTCGGTGGCATATTGTATCTCATCAATCAATACGGGCGGAGTGTACCTTTGCATGAATAAGGCGGGGTCGGTTTTTGCCAGATAACGGATATCGGGGTCGTCGAGAGTAACCAGCTTGCGGCCGGGTTCCGCCAGGGTTTCAAGCATGGTAGACTTTCCTGCCTGGCGCGGGCCGGTCACAAGCATGACGGGAAAGGTTGCAGAAACTTTACGAACGGTATCCTCAGCCGCCCTTTTTATATACATAAAAGCAGGCACCTCTTTCGGCTAAACTAAATTATGATTTTATTATAGACGAATTTCTGGAGTTTTGTCAAGGAGAAGCTGGGGTACGGAATTGACAGGCAGATGATATAGACATATGATATATATATAAAAATAACATTTCGAGGCCGCCGGGAGGGTTGATTATGGCAAGCAAGAGAATTATCATCACCATTTCGGAGCAAGAGAAGAAATGGCTAGGAAATTATAGCAAGGCGTACAACATTTCCGTTGCGGAGGCCATCCGTCAAGGAATATCCTGCCTTAAAGAATTTCAGAGCCTGGCGTCGTATCAAAAAACAGTCAATGAAACGGCAGGGATCTGGTCAAAAGGAGATGGGTTGGAATATCAGGTGGTCACGCTCAGAGATAAGTGGGCCAAAATGGCACAAAGCGATTAACTAAAAGTGAGCCGATGGAGTGGCGCAAAAGTATGAGCGTGATTATAGATAGGTAAGCCATAAATTGAGCCGGGCGGCAGAAAATGACTTAAGAAAAAAGCCACAAGATAAAATGCAGTAATTTGACAAAATAAAAGTGGAACAGCCCACTTTTTTGCGTTATTGTTAGTTTGCAACAAAAAACAAAGCGCAGAAAGAAGCTGTTCCAATGAATATTTTAGCACAAGTTTTACTGATTGAA
>JAGXSQ010000049.1 GCA_018333395.1 Dethiobacter sp. | reverse complement strand
CCTTGCGATTCAAGCCTTCTTAGAAGCTGCCTGCAGGACTCTACTTTATCATTGCCGTTTGGCGCAACCCACCGCAGGTTCTCGCATATCGTATGCGCCAACTCCTCCTGGGAAAGGCGGGGATAACGACGAACAACCTCTTTGACGATCCACAGGTCCACTTCCGTAAATTCCCGACCAAAAAGCAGGATCGTTTCTTTCTTTGAAGCTTCAGACATAGTGTGGGCCTCCTTAAAAACATTTAACTCCCACACTAATTATGACATGAACGTTTTCGCTTGTCCAGTGCTTTTTGCGAAAAAAATTTTTCGCTTGGCCGCTTAAACCCTTAACAGACAAGCCTCCATTTATTCATGCGTCAGTGCTGTGCGGAGCGCTTGGCGCAACGCGCGGAGCGCGGAATCATGAGGTTTTTGGCGCCATCTGAGCTTGACAAGCACAGATTGAAAAAGTTATAATCTTTCTGATATTGGCAGGGGAAATGGCGATTGGAGGTGTAGGAATGAAGAGAACATACCAGCCGAAAGCAAGAAAAAGAAAAAGGCTTCACGGCTTCCGCAGCAGAATGTCCACAGCAGCCGGGCGACTGGTTATAAAGAGAAGGCGAGCCAAGGGCAGAAAGATGCTGACGGCTTAAGTCGGTGATGGAAAGAAAAAAGAAGCGACTGCGCAAAAACTGGCAGTTCAAGCAAGTGTTCGGTCAGGGAAGATCTGCTGCTACGCGAGAGATCGTCTTTTACTTTTTGGCAAACAATTTAGGATTTAACAGGACCGGCTTTGTGACCAGTAAAAAACTGGGTGTGGCAGTAGTACGCAACCGCGTCAAAAGGGTGATGCGTGAAGCGTACCGTACCTGGGAAGGACAGCTGCCGAAAGGTTTTGACATGGTTTTTGTGGCTCGGCCGGCAGCTGTAGGACGAGATTTTCAGCGGATTGTTGCGGAAATGAAACTGGTTTTGTGCCGGGCGGGGCTCTTCCCGCGCGAAACTAGATAACGAGAGGTCAGTGGGTGGTTCCCAAAAGATGCAAAAAGCATTGTTGTTGTTTATAAAAGCCTATAGAATGTTCTTTTCACCGCTTAGACCGGCCTGTTGCCGCTTCCAGCCTACCTGTTCTCTTTATGCCTTGCAAGCTGTGGAACGCTACGGAGCTTGGCGCGGTAGTTATCTTTTTGTGCGCCGACTGCTTCGTTGTCACCCTTTTCATCCCGGAGGCTGGGACCCGTTGGTGTGAGGTCAATTTCTAGAAGGAGGCCGGAAAATGATTCAGGGTATTACTGATTTTTTGCATACTATTTTAAGAGAATTCTATCATTTTAGCGGCAATTACGGCCTAGCCATTATTTTGCTAACAGTGCTTATACGTCTGGTGACGTGGCCCCTTACCAGCAAGCAGCTGGCCTCCGCTAAATCCATGCAGGAACTGCAACCAGAATTGAAAAAAATCCAAGAAAAATATAAGGGCAACAAAGAAAAACTAAACGAGGAAACCATGTTGCTCTGGAAGAAAAACAAAGTAAACCCCGTTTCCGGGTGCCTGCCGCTAATTCTGCAGTTTCCCATCTTGATAGCCATGTTTCGTGTCCTGGAGCATCCGCAGCGCCTTTACGACACTATCGCCGGCTTCAGCCCTTATTTTTTAATGCTCGATATGACCCAACAGGATCCGACATATATTTTGCCAATCTTATCCGCTGTTACTACCTACTGGCAACAAAAGGTTATGATGACAGATAAGTCGCAGCAGATGCTATTAGTCATGATGCCCATTATGATTCTCTTTTTTAGCGTCAGTTTTCAGGCCGGCCTTGTCCTGTACTGGGTTGTTAATAATCTCCTTTCCGTTGGGCATCATTTGTTCCTGAACAGGGTTTCGGCGAAAGGAGTGGCAGACAAAGAGTGAGAAGCGTGGAAGTAAGCGGCAGGACTATTGCGGAGGCGATCCAAAAGGGCCTAGCCGCACTCGGTGTAAGCGAGGATGCTGCAGAGACCGAGATTCTTTCCGAACCGTCGGCTGGTTTTTTGGGTCTGATTGGCTCTAGGCAGGCGCGTGTGCGGGTCAAGGAAAAAATCGTCCCGGGAAGTTATTTGCAGGAATTCATGCAGACTGTTTTGATACATTTAGGCTTGTCAGGCACAATAGAGATAGCGACCGCTGAAAACGTGGTAGAAATAAATGTCAGCGGGGCAAAGATGGGTCTTTTGATCGGCAAACGAGGGCAGACGCTTGATGCGCTGCAATACCTGCTAAACGTAATTTGTCACAGAAACTTCGCCGGGCAGGGGAAGCGCGTTGTTTTGGATGTGGAAGGATACAGGGAAAAACGGGAACAAACTTTGAAGGAGCTAGCGAACAGGCTGGCGCAAAAAGCGACGTATTACCGCAAGGAACTGGTGCTTGAGCCGATGAGTGCCCAGGAGAGACGAATCATTCACAGCACACTGCAAGATAATCCGGCGGTCTCTACTTACAGCCAGGGCGAGGAGCCATACCGCAAAGTAGTCATCGCACCCAAATAGACACTACTTAGCAAAGAAACCGCCGCCCGTGGGGCGGCGGTTTCTTAATACGGCCGTAAATGAGAGCAAAGGAGCAAAGGATATGCTGACAGATACGATTGCCGCTATTTCTACGCCGCCCGGGGAGGGAGGCATCGGCATTGTCCGCATCAGTGGGCCGCTAGCTAGAGAAATAGGCCTTTCTCTTTTTCGCTTTGCCGGCCGTGTACGGAAGCCGGAAAGCCACCGCCTGTACTTTGGCCATCTTCTTGAACCGCAGAGCGGACAGGTAGTAGATGAGGTGCTGTTTGCCTTCATGCGAGCGCCGCGCACCTATACTCGGGAGGACGTCGTAGAAATAAATTGCCATGGTGGTATTGTGGCTGTAGCCAAAACTTTGCAGCTAGTACTGGCCGCCGGAGCAAGGTTGGCTGAGCCGGGGGAGTTTACACAGCGTGCTTTTCTTAATGGGAGATTGGATTTAGCACAGGCTGAAGCTGTTATTCAGGTCATCCGTGCCAAGACAGAGGCGGCCATGACGCTGGGGGTGGCGCAGTTGCAGGGCCGCTTATCCGTGGAGGTGCGGCGTATACGAGAGACTTTACTGCCGGTGCTGGTGCAGATTGAAGCGGCGATTGATTTCCCCGAACACCAGGATGTGGAAGAAGTGGCCCGGGAAACGATCGGCGGTGCCGTAGCAGAAGCGCTGGGGCAAATAGGGCTGCTGCTGAAAACGGCTGATAAGGGGCTAATTTTTCGGGAAGGCCTCCGTACCGCTATTGTTGGCCGGCCTAATGTCGGCAAGAGCTCTCTCCTTAACGCGTTGCTTGGCCAGGAAAGGGCTATCGTTACCGCTATTCCCGGAACAACGCGGGATGTACTGGAAGAGAGTATTAACATGGGCGGGGTGTCCTTGGTTATTGTGGACACAGCAGGCATTCGTAAAACGCAGGATATGGTGGAAAGCATCGGCGTTTTACGTTCTCAGCAGGCTTTGTCTGGTGCCGGCCTAGCGCTCCTTGTCCTTGATGCTGTTGCCGGTGTTACGCCGGAAGATCAGGAAATTCTGGAGGTCATCGGGGAGAAGCCCTGCCTTGTCGTCATTAACAAAACAGATTTACTAGACGATCCCGGGCCAGTGTGCCGGCACCTTGAGCAACAGGTAAATCCGCACCGGGTGGTACCCGTTTCCGTTTTAGCAAGACAGGGACTAAAAGACTTGGAGCAGTCTATACTAGCAACTGTTTTTGGCGGTGAGGCACCGGCTCCCGAGCCGGTTATGGTCACTTCGGTACGGCATAAGGAAGCGTTACGGAGGGCGAGCGAGTCTTTGCTTGAGGTGCAGACTGCTCTGCAGCACGGTCAGCCTGTAGACTTTCTGGCCATCGACCTGCATGCGGCACTTTCAGCCTTGGGTGAAATTACCGGAGAAACGGTACATGCCGAGTTGGCGGAAGAAATCTTCCTGAATTTTTGCATCGGCAAGTAGAGGTGAAAGAATGACCTACCAAGCGGGAGAATATGATGTCATTGTTATCGGTGCCGGTCATGCCGGCTGTGAGGCGGCTCTTGCTGCGGCCAGGCTTGGTTGCCGCACTTTGCTGTTAACCATCAACCTTGATACCGTAGCGCTGATGCCCTGTAACCCAGCTGTCGGCGGACCGGCCAAGGGGCACCTAGTTCGGGAAGTAGACGCCCTTGGCGGCCAGATGGGCAAAGTTATTGATCAGGCAAAACTGCAAATCAGGCTGCTGAATACCGGTAAAGGGCCGGCTGTACACGCTCTGCGTGCTCAGGCGGACAAATGGCAGTACCAGAGGGTAATGCGCTTGGTGCTGGAGGACACGCCCCATTTGCACCTGCAGCAGGCGATGGTGGAGCGTCTGCAGATCCGCGCCGGGAAAATCAAAGGTGTTGTTACACGCACCGGCGCTGTCTACCAGACCGGCACTGTTGTACTGACTGCCGGAACATATCTGCGCGGCAGGATTATTATCGGTGACCTGAGCTACTGTGGCGGACCGAACGGTCAGCTGGCCAGCATCAATCTTTCTGGTTATCTGAAAAAGCAGGGTCTGAACCTGTTGCGCTTCAAGACCGGCACGCCTCCCCGCATCCACAGGGATTCCATAGATTTCAGCAAGCTGGAGCCTCACCCCGGAGACGAACGGCCTCTCGCTTTTTCTTTTGACGCTCTCCCTGAGCCGTGCGCGCAAATACCATGCTGGTTGGCGCATACCGGCGAGCGGACGCACCAGGTTATCCGCGATAATCTACACCGCTCGCCGTTGTTTTCCGGAGAGATTAAAGGAGTGGGGCCGCGTTATTGCCCTTCCATAGAGGACAAAGTAGTTCGTTTCAGTGACCGGCCCAGCCACCAGGTATTTTTGGAGCCCGAAGGAAGAGATACGGCAGAATTTTATGTGCAGGGAATGTCGACCAGCTTGCCTGAAGAAATACAGCTGGCCATGCTGAGGACCGTTCCTGGCCTGGAGAACGTCAAAATTATGCGCCCTGGTTATGCTATTGAATATGACTGCCTAGACCCGCTGCAACTGCAGCCCACTCTGGAAACAAAGCAGGTGGCGGGCTTGTATAGCGCGGGTCAGGTTAACGGAACCTCCGGCTATGAGGAGGCAGCGGCTCAAGGTATTGTGGCCGGTCTTAACGCGGCGTTGAGTGTTCTTGGGCGGGAGCCGCTCATTATGGACCGCTCTTTAGCGTATATCGGTGTGCTGATTGATGATTTGGTGACAAAGGGGACGAATGAACCCTACCGGATGTTAACCTCCCGCGCTGAATACCGGCTGCTGCTGCGGCAGGATAATGCAGATCTGCGGCTGACACCGCTTGGCTATCGTGTAGGGTTGATTTCAGAGGAAAGGTACCGTCGCTTCTCCGTGAAGGCAGAGGCCGTGGGCAGAGAGATAGACCGTCTGCAGAGCAAAAGCATTAAACCTGGCGAGCGAGTCCATGCTTTTCTGGAGAGCAGAGGAAGCGTTCCCCTGCACAATCCTGTCAGCGCCGCGCTTCTTTTAAAGCGGCCGGAGCTGAACTATGCCGACATCCTTTCTCTTCTCGAGGAAGAACCGGCAGCGTCAGAAGTAGCTGAGCAGGTTGAAATCCAGATTAAGTATCAGGGGTATATTGACAAACAGCTGCAGCAAATTGCCCGGCACCAGAAGCTGGAGGATAAGTTGCTGCCCGCCACCTGGTCTTACCACACCCTGTCCGGGCTTTCCCGGGAGGCGGCAGAAAAGCTGGATAAAATACGACCCCGCTCTGTAGGACAAGCCAGCCGTATTTCCGGCGTAACTCCGGCTGACATCGCTGTCCTGCTTGTCCATCTGGAGCAAAGCTGCCGTGGATGCTAGAGTAACCGTGTGGGAGGAGTTGCTGTGCTTGGCGGAGGGCCGCGGTATAGTTTTGCCGCCGGGGGCCGCTCGTCTTTTTGGTGCCTATTATGAACTGTTGGCAGAGGGAAACAGGCAATCGAACCTGACCCGAATTATTGCGCCCCGTGAAGTGCTTCTCAAGCATTTCCTTGACTCCCTTGCTCTGCTGGCCTTTGACTCAGCTCCGGCCGGTCCGCTGCTGGACGTCGGCAGCGGTGCCGGTATGCCGGGAGTCCCGCTGAAATTGGCGCGGCCGGAGCTGCCTGTTTTCCTGCTTGATTCTTCACGTAAAAGAGTGGATTTTCTGACCTCGGCCACGGGCCTGCTCGGCCTGGATGGTCTAACGGTGTTGCACGGGAGAGCCGAAGATCTGGCCAGACAAAACGAGTACCGAGAACGGTTTCCTCTCGTTGTTTCCAGAGCGCTGGCGCGTCTGCCCGTTCTGCTGGAATTGTGCCTGCCCTTTGTTCAGTTGGGCGGTCGCTTTGTCGCCTATAAAGGGCCGGAAGCGCAGCAGGAGTTGTCTGCTGCCAACCGGGCTTTAGCGGAGCTTGGCGCACAGTTGGAGGAAAGTGTGCCCTACTCTCTTCCTGACGGCTACGGGGAGCGTCTTTTGCTTATCTTTGTAAAAATTATCGCTACACCGTCCAGATATCCTCGCAAGCCTGGGATCCCAGAGAAAAAGCCGCTCGGCTCTATGTAGCCGCTTCCAGCTTTAGGTCTGCTTTTTCAGTCCATTCGCTGCGATTATAGTCTGGTGGACTGGCATCTTGCCCCGTACTCAAAGAACGGGGATTTTTGCTATGCGTACCGTTTTTTGGCAGGATAATCCTGTTAATTGTCGAACATATACTGAAAAATATATCGGGAGCAGGGGGGCATTCGATGAGTGAGGCCTGGCATAAGCTGATAAACATTGATAAAGAAGACATTGCCGTGCATGAGGTCCATACCATAGAGCTTGAAAAAATTCGACCTAACCCCTACCAACCACGCCAGAATTTTTCAGAGCAAAAAATTCTGGAGCTGGCGCAGTCGATCAAGACATACGGGTTGCTGCAGCCGGTCGTGCTGCGTAAGCGTCAGGAAGCTTACCAGCTGATTGCCGGGGAAAGGCGCTTGCGTGCTTGCCGCTTTCTAGGTTGGACAAACATCCCTGCTGTTGTTCGCGAAGCTTCAGACAGCGCTATGGCCACTATCGCTTTGATTGAAAATTTACAGCGGGAGAGCCTAAACTTTTTGGAGGAGGCTAATGCCTACAGACAGCTGCTCGATGAGTTTCGCTTGACACAGGAAGTTATCGCTCAGCGCTTGGGCAAGTCGCAGTCCACAATCGCCAATAAGTTGCGCCTGTTAAAGCTGCCGGAAAAAGTTCAGGAGCTGTTGCTTGTCGAAGAACTGTCCGAGCGCCATGCCAGGGCGCTGCTTAAGCTGCCAAACGAGGAGCTCCAGCTGAAAGTTGTCAATGAAATTTGTTATCTCGGCTTGACCGTCAGTCAGACTGACAAGCGGGTAGAGGAGCTGCTGGCCAGAGACAGGCCGGGACGGCGAGGCGAGCGGAAGAAAGTAGTTATCAGAGACGTGCGTATTTTCCTTAACTCTGTGCGGCAGGGCGTGGCTATCTTGCGTGCGGCGGGGTTGGAGACAGAAGTTACGGAAGAAGATTGCGGCGAACACCTGGAGATCCATATTCGTTTGCCGAAGAAGAAGAATCTGGAGCGTGTTCATGCGCCGACGTGAATCGCGGATATTTCCTAGGCAATTAACCCACGCTTTTTCGCGTCTGCCCGCCCTCTCCTAAAAACGCCTTTTTTCGCCCTTCTTCGGCAGGAGAAGGCTGGCGTGCCGCGAATATAGGGGGAGTGAAGCGAGGTGTAGTTATTGGGTAGGGTAATTGCTGTTGCTAACCAGAAGGGTGGCGTGGGAAAGACAACGACAGCCGTCAACTTAAGTGCTTGTCTCGCGCAGGCCGGTAAAAAGGTGCTGCTGCTGGATACCGATCCGCAAGGTAACGCTACCAGCGGAATTGGCCTGGAAAAGAGGCACCTTCGCTTTTGTGTCTACGATGCGCTGATTAATGAAGTTCCGCTAACTAAAATTTTGCAGCAGGCGGCTGTGCCGAATCTTGAAGTCGTCCCCTCCTCTATCCAGCTGGCTGGAGCAGAGATTGAGTTGGTGCCTACGCTCTCCCGGGAGGTGCGCCTGCGCAGGGTGCTGGAACCGCTTCGCCATGCTTATGATTATATCATCATTGACTGTCCTCCTTCTCTCGGATTACTGACGATAAATGCGCTGACGGCGGCCGATACGGTTCTTATTCCGATACAGTGCGAGTACTATGCGCTGGAGGGTCTGGGCCAACTGACTAACACGGTCAAGCTGGTCCAGAAACACCTTAACAGCGCCTTGCGTCTAGAAGGAGTTCTGTTGACGATGTATGATGCCAGGACTAATCTGGCGGCGCAGGTTGCCGAAGAGGTACACAAGTTTTTTGGACAGCAAGTTTTTAAGGCGGTGATCCCCCGTAACATCCGCCTTAGCGAGGCGCCCAGCCACGGGCAGCCGATCATCATCTACGATGCCCGCTCCAAGGGGGCGGAGGTTTATCAGGAATTGGCAAAGGAAGTGATGGCCAATGACCAGGAAGCGACTGGGCAAGGGGTTGCAGGCACTCATCCCCGAGCTTGAAGAGCCCCCCAAGGCTGCCGCTGTGGAAGTAGAAACGGCTGCAATCACCCTCAACCCTTACCAGCCCCGCAAGAGCTTTGATGAGACTAGGCTCGCGGAGTTGGCCCGCTCTGTGGCGGAGCACGGTATTTTGCAGCCGCTTATTGTGCGGCCTGTCGCCGGGGGCTACGAGCTGGTGGCGGGCGAGAGAAGGCTGCGTGCCGCCAAAATAGCGGGCTTGGAGAAAGTTCCTGTAACCATTCGTCCTTTCTCTCAAAGAGAGTTGCTGGAGGTGGCTTTGATTGAGAACTTGCAGCGGGAGGACTTAAATCCCCTGGAGGAAGCAGAAGCTTACCAGAGGCTAGTAGAGGAGTTTGACTATACGCAGGAACAGTTGGCAGAAAGGGTTGGCAAGAGCCGCTCCGCGGTAGCCAATACGTTACGCTTGCTGTCGCTGCACCCCGAGGTGCGTCAGGAGTTGGCAGCAGGCCGTCTTTCAGAGGGCCACGCTAGGGCTATCCTGGCGCTTCCTTTTGAAAAACAGGTGCTAGCGGCCAAGGCGGTGCAGGTGCGGGGGCTTTCAGTCCGGGAGGCGGAGCAGCTTGGCTCCCGGTCACGGCAGGCGGAGAAAAAAAACAAGTCAGCGCCACCGGACGGCTACCTTGCTGACTTGGAGGATAAGTTGCGACATGCTTGCGGGACAGCCGTGCGCATCAGGATGGCGCCACGCGGCAGCGGCAGGCTGGAGATACAGTTTTATTCCCGGGAGGACCTGGAGCGGCTGTGCGAACTGTTAGTATAATTGTTTCACGTGAAACACGACATCGGATGTCGGGAGGGCTAAATGGAGGGGACTTTGCTTCAGGGGGTTGCTGTCTTGCAAGGGACTTTGGTCAACGGGGGCGCCATAGTGGCCGGCGGGCTGTGTGGCGTGTTTTTTGGGGGGAAAATTCCGGAGCGAATCAGGAATATTGTCGTGCAGGGGATCTCGCTTGCAGTGGTGTTGATCGGCCTGCAGATGGCGCTGGAGGCGCAACGCCTCCTGATAGTTGTCTTCAGCCTCATTTTGGGCGGCGCTGCCGGCGAGCTGATTGATATCGATGCCCGGTTGCAGCGGGCCGGGGCTTGGCTGGAGCAGCGTGTTTCGCGAAGTGGTTCTGGCGTGGCGAGAGCCTTTGTTTTCGCCACGCTGCTTTATGGTGTTGGCGCCATGGCCGTGACGGGGTCTCTGGAGAGCGGCTTGCTGGGTCGGCACCAGATCCTGTACGCCAAGGCCGTCCTAGACGGCGTAACAGCGATTGCTTTTGCCGCCTCCATGGGAATCGGCATCTGCCTGTCTGCTATACCGGTGGTTCTCTATCAGGGCGGGATAGCCCTAGCTGCCGGTACTCTGCGCCCGTATCTCAGTCCGGCCGTCATTGCGGAAATGGCGGCCGTGGGAGGCTTGCTCATTTTTTGTATCGGCCTAGGCATGCTAGGGTTGCTAAAGGAGATAAAGGTCGCTAATTTTTTGCCAGCGTTGGCTCTTGTCGTGGTTTTGATGCTGGTGACGGCCTGATTGTCTAGTGATGCCGGGGGTGCGAAGCAAGAGCTCAACAGGGAGGTAAATCATGGAGTTAGTCTTGATGAAGGTTCTTTTGCTGATACTTTTTGTCATGATCTTCTTTCTTTACCGCAGAGTAAGGGTGCTGACAGCCAGCTACCAGATGTTTATGCAGGGGAGTAACGGTGCTAGTATGGAAGAAACGCTCCAGTCAATCAGTGAAAGTGTACGCAGCTTTGAATCCTGCCTTGATCGAGACAGGGCGCGGTTGGAAGATCTGGCGTCGGTTCTGGACACGACCATCCGCGGGGTTGGCATCGTTCGCTTCAACGCTTTCCAGAATACCGGCGGAGACTTAAGCTTTTCGGTCGCTTGCCTTGATGCCAGACAGAACGGCTTGGTGTTTAGCAATATCTATGGACGGGAGGAATCGCGAACTTACGCCAAGCCTATCAGGGAGGGGAGTTCTCCTTATCAACTAAGCGGAGAAGAGCAGGAAGCCCTCCGCCGCGCGGTGGCCGCAACGCGGCAACTCGCCGCCTACTCCAGGTAAGCCGACGCCTGCAAAAAAACAGCTTCTGTCATGCTAGAAATAGCGGTTATAAGACACCTATGCCCCCACAAAACTGGGGCGCCAACAGAAGAGCGAAAATAAACCGTGTTTTTGATCGTACACCTGTAGGGGCGCGGCAGACCGTGTCCGCATTTTCAGGGTAGAGATAAGTCAGCCTATGCAAGAAGTCCGCACTGATGAAAATCGGAGGCATGGACGGTCTATATTCTCACAGAAATCGAGGAAGCAGCAGAGGAGACAGGGATGTTGGTAAAAAGAATCCATGCGGAAGTTGAAACAATAGTTGTCAGAGGGAGTTTGTCATGACGGTTCGTCCGTTTTTTATAGTTAACCCCGAGGCTAATAACGGACGCGCTTTGCCTCATTGGGAAGCTGTCCGTGTTCATCTTGACAGCCGCGGCATGGAGTATGACTTTGCCTTTAGCAGGGATGCGGATGATGTGGAGCGCCTCGCCAAAGAGGCTGCCCAAAGTAAAGGCACACTGGTTGTCGGTGTCGGCGGTGATGGGACGCTTTCCCGCATAGCAAGTGCGCTGGTCGGCTCAGGAGCCGTACTTGGTGTCATTCCCGCCGGAACGGGAAATGATTTTGCTCGCTCCTTCGGTATTCCCCTAGAGCGTGCAGCGGCATGCGAGGTGCTGCTGAATGGGGAAGACGTGCCGCTGGATCTTGGCCGCTATAATGGGCGGTTTTTCTTAAACGTAACTGGCGCCGGGCTGGATGCTGCCGTGGTGGCGGATGCCAACCGGCTGAAGCGTTTCCTCGGGAGTCTTGCCTATCTGGCGGCCCTTGTCAGGCAACTGGCGACTTACCGGCCGTGCCTGCTTCAGATTACCTTGGACGGGCAGCAAATAAAAGAAGAAGCGTGGCTGGTCAGTGTGGCCAACGGGCGCTACTACGGCAGCGGGATGCAGGTTGCTCCGCAGGCCGATACCGGCGACGGCCTCGCCGACGTGATCGTGGTTGGTCGCATGCCTCGGCTGAAGTTTTTGTACATGTTCCCTAAGGTGTACAGCGGACGGCACGTCCTTCTCCCCTCTGTTCGCGTTTACCGTGCTAAAACGGTTTGTGTGGAAGGCGTTCGCGCTCTTCCCGTGCATACAGACGGCGACCTGACCGGGCATCTGCCGTTTTGTGTAACGATGGAAAGACACGCCATTCTGCTGCGCGTGCCGCCCAAAAACTTCGGGACACAATAGAAAAATTGCTATCAAGTTTCATCTGGATACTCTTCTTTATAAGCAATCGCAGGATATATTAGCCTCCGTTTCAGGAAGAGAAGGCCGGAGTGTTGGCCCTCAGGCTGGGCGGGCTAGTGTAGAGAACGGATGGTTACGGTGTCCTTGCCAAGAAGGGCGAGGCTAGGTTTTGCAGCGCTAGATGCAGGCCGCCGGCGATAATTTCTGCCAGACGTACAACCGTGTCCAGCCTTGTGTTTTGTAAAACAAGGTGTTCCAGAAACCCGCCTATATTAACAATGCCGCTGACGTACATTTCTCCTGCGCAAGGCAGGTCCTTTCTGACCCCGGCTCCCGGACGAAGCGGCCCGAGGCCAAGCTCAATGGTGCCGACGCTTTCTGCCCGTCCAAGGCAGGCGTCTACGGCAATAGTCAGTGGAAAGGGATGCCGCCTCTTGATCAGGCTGAGCGTTTCTGCCAGATTAAGGGCGTGGACGGGTTCTGCGAGCGAGCCGTAAACTGCTGTGCGGTGAGGGTTGAGTTGGGCAAGCCGCGTGCCGGTCAGCGGACCCAGAGCATCGCCGGTAGAGCGGTCCGTCCCAATGCAGAGCACTACCAGCTGGTGGCGGTGCGGCTTGTGCTGGCTAAGCAACATCCCGTGCAGGCAGTCGCTTATTTTCGACACGGCCAGAGGGTCTGTGCCGCTGATGCGGACAGGCTTTTTTTCGTTATCGGGAGAATTTTTCGCGTTAAAAGGGAACATGGGCAGCCACCTTCAGGAATATGATAGGATAGTATACGCAGCTGCTCGTACAGATATGTGTTGGCTTCTAACGTCCGTGCCGGTGGCGAGAGCGCTATTCCCCGGGAAATATCTACAAAAGCTGCAGGAGGAACAGGCATGTCCTGGATTGACACGGTCGTTTTAACTCTTATATTGTGGTCAGGGGTCAAGGGCTACTTGAAAGGTTTCCGAAGAGCCGTTCTTCAGTTGCTGTGTCTGCTAGGTGCAGCACTGGCCGCAGGGCTTTATCAACAGCCGTTAATGGTCTACCTGCGGGAAGAATGGCATGCGGAGGCGCTGCTTGTTGCCGCTCTTGGGCAGAAAGGCCAAGGCGTGGTAGCAGCCATGCGCCCGGTAGCGGGTATCCCTGCTGCCCCGATGCCGGAAGACCATCTGGCCGCAGTCGTGCTCAGCGCAGCTGCAGCGCTGCTTTTTTTTCTGTTTGCGGCGGCTTTCTTCTCGCTCTTGCTGCAAATCAGCGCTGGCCAGGGGGTGGTCAGGGAGTTGCCGGAAGGGCAAAAAAGGGCTGGATTTTTCCTGGGAGTCCTGCAGGGAGTTATCCTGGCCTTCTTGCTTGGCTCTGCTATGGACGTTCTATTGCTGGTCGTCACCACCTCCCCATTGGTGCAGGACCTTTCTGTATCCTACCTGCGCCTCCTGACAGAAAGAATCCAGATAGCGCTCTTTTTCTTGCTAAAAGTGTTTGCCTGACAAAAAAAGCCAAGTGCGTAAGTGGGAATACTAGGAGGGGTATTCTGGAGAAGGCCGTGCTATGATGACCGCTTCAAGCCGGAGATGTGCAGGGCGAATTCCAGGCCGCATAGAACAGCGGCAGCTGGCAGTGTGCGGCGGGTTTTTCCGAGGGAGCAGGATTTTTTCTGACGGGCACAGAATACTTACGAGTCAAAATGTTCTGGATAAGTCGAAGCAGGGAGGAATAAAAATGCGGGTTATTTTGCTGGGAGCTCCCGGAGCGGGGAAAGGGACGCAAGCAGAAAGGCTGGTCAAAAAGTACCTCTTTCCGCACATTTCTACCGGAGACATTTTCCGTGCCGCTATCAAGGAGGGAACGTCACTCGGAAAGCAGGCCAAAGAGTACATGGATAAAGGAGAGCTTGTGCCGGACACTCTGGTGGTCGGGATTGTCCGGGAACGCTTGCAGCGGCCGGATTGCCGGGACGGCTTTCTGCTAGACGGCTTCCCTCGTACCGTTGGACAGGCAGAAGCCCTAAACGAAGCACTGGCTGAGTTGGAGGCACCGCTGACGGGTGTTATAAGTGTGGACGTAGACCAAGGAGAGCTGCTGGAAAGGCTTACCGGAAGACGTGTTTGCAAAACATGCGGAGCTAGCTACCATATTAAGTTTAATCTGCCGCAGGTACGTAACGTCTGCGATAAATGTGGCGGAGATCTTTACCAGCGTGCTGATGACACGGTGGAGACGGTGAAGCAGCGGTTGGAAGTTTATCGCCAGCAAACAGAGCCGTTGATTGCTTATTACCAGGCAAAAGACCTGTTGTTTGCTGTTGATGGTTCCAGAGAAATTTCAGCGGTCTTTGAGGAAATTGTCGCCGTCTTGGAGGAAAGAAAGTCTGCCTGATCTGATCTCGGCAAAGGCGCGGGAGGAGGAAGGCTTTAATGCCTGAATTTGTACTGGGTCAGCAGGTCAGGACGAAAAAACCCCATCCTTGTGGCAGCGATATCTGGACGATTATCCGCGTGGGGATGGACTTTCGCATTAAATGCGTACAGTGCGGTCGCAGTGTGTTACTTCCTAGGGCGAAGTTTGAAAAGAGCGTCCGGGAAATCTTAGTGACGGGGCGACCGTAAAATCAATCGAAAGCAGCCGCGCGTACCGGGCTGCTTTTTTCCGTTTGTGGCTTGCTAAGCCGAGGGGAATATGCTAGTATAAAGCCTGTACTTCCCTGCTCCCGGCGAGTCCGGGAGCCACTAGTCCATAGGGAGGAGGTGAATAGGCCATGTTCAGGTATGAGACCATGTTTGTCCTCAGGCCCGACCTTGAAGAAGAGAAATATGAGGCGTTAATCGCTAAATTTAGAAGCATTATCGAGGGACAAAAAGGTGAGGTGATTAACCTCAATCGCATGGGACGCCGCAGATTGGCCTATGAGGTGAACAAGTTCCGTGAAGGGTTTTATCTGCTCTGCAACTACAGTGGTACGGCGAACGTTACCAATGAGTTGGAACGGAACTTTAGGATTACCGATGAGGTAATCCGCTATCTCATTGTCAAAGAGAACGAATAATGACGGGGTGGTGAAAGCAGTGCTGAACCGAATAGTCCTCATCGGCCGCCTGACCAAAGACCCTGAGTTGCGCTATACGCCGACGGGAGGTGCCGCCGTCACCACATTTACTTTGGCGGTTGACAGACGTTTTAAGCAGCAAGGACAACAAGAAGCAGACTTTATTCCTGTAGTTGCCTGGAAGCAGCTAGCGGAAACGTGTGCGAAATACCTGGGTAAAGGAAGACAGGTAGCGGTAGAAGGACGGCTGCAGATTCGCAGCTATGAGGACCGGGAGGGTGTCCGGCGCACGGCGGCGGAAGTGGTTGCTGACAATGTGCAGTTTCTTGGCTCCCCTCGGGAACGGCACGAAGCGGCAGAACAGCCGGCATTTGACGACTCTTTGATTAGAGAAGAGGACATCCCTTTTTAAGTAGGCCTATTTTGAGGAGGTTAGTTATGCGCAAAGAACGCGGTCGCAAGGGAAGGCGCAAAGTTTGCAACTTCTGCGTGGACAAAGCGGAACAAATAGATTACAAAGTGACCGGCAAGCTGTCACGCTATATTACGGAGCGCGGCAAAATCCTGCCCCGTCGGATTTCCGGAAACTGTGCTAAGCACCAGCGCCAGTTGACGGTGGCTATCAAGCGTGCGCGCAATATTGCACTTTTGCCGTACACTTCAGAGTAAATCGTAAAACAAAAAAACAAGCCATGGCACTCGGTCTTTACTGAAAACCTGTCCCCGCTGGCTGAAACGGGGAGAGGTTTTCGTCTTGTAAGCAGCAGGAGATTGGTTCTGCTGTGCCGAAGCTAGTCCACTCTTACAGACTATGGCCGCCGACGGCCAGCGATGGAGGAACAGCGATGAAAGTCATCTTATCACAGGAGATAAAGGGGCTTGGCAAAAAGGGAGAAGTCCGCGAAGTGGCTGAGGGTTACGCCCGCAATTTTCTCCTGCC
This sequence comes from Dethiobacter sp., assembly GCA_018333395.1. The sequence goes on along the minus strand of JAGXSQ010000049.1, from coordinate 8,601 downwards.
GCGCGGGTTGGCCGTGGAAGCTACCAGTGCTAATGTCAGACAGCAGCAGCAGTTGCTTAGGCAGCAGGCAGACAAGCTGGCCAAAGAGCGATCCGAGGCGGAAAGGCTACGGCATAGTCTGGACGGACTAAGGCTGGAAGTTACGGTTCGTGCCGGGGAGGGCGGTCGTCTTTTTGGCTCCGTCACTGGCGGGGATATTGCCAAAGCGCTGGAGGGCAAGGGGTTTCAGGTGGATAAGCGGAAAATTGAAATTGCAGAACCGATCAAGAGCCTGGGCTTATATCAGGCGCGCGTCAGGCTGTACGCCGAGGTTAGCGCCACCTTGGAAATACTGGTGCAAGATTAATAACACAAGGAGAGCAAAATGGCTAAGTCTTTAATGACAACAAAAGAAGCTAAACAGCAAGCTAAAGTACCGGAAGACAAGGAGCATCTTAAACGAGAAGTCAGTGCGTTTTACGCGCTTTTGTCGGGGATGATCGGTGCGGACAAGCTTATTCTGAAGGCTGGAAAACTGGAAGCGCTGGCGCTACTTCGTTCCCGCAAAACAGAAGAGCGTGTTTTAGGCCTACAGAGGGTTGTCTTTGAGAACCCGACGCTATCTCCCGTGCCGCGGGAAGAAGAGATTCCGGAGGCGCTTCAGTTCCTTTACAACGAGCTGGCGGATCAGATGGCCCGCCGGACAGTGGAGGAGTCTCTGGAGCGCAAGATTGCTGACCGACTGCAGGAGCGTCACGAGGAATATCTGCTGGAAATTAAACGCCAGTTGCTAAAAGAGCAAGGCGGCCCGGAAAACCCACAGACATTGAAAAAATACGCCCAGCTCGAGAAAATGAAGCGGCGGAAGTTAAACAGTTCGGCGCTTGAGATCCTGCGCCCAAAAGCACTTTCAGAGATTGTTGGGCAGGAGCAGGCCATTCAGTCGCTGATGGCGAAGCTGGCTTCGCCCCATCCCCAGCACATGATCATTTACGGCCCCCCTGGTGTGGGCAAAACGACGGCGGCACGGCTGGCCTTGGAGGCGGCCAAGCAGCTGACGCAGACCGCTTTCACCGCAGATTCGCCGTTTGTGGAGGTTGACGGTACGACTTTGCGCTGGGATCCGCGGGAGACGACTAATCCGCTGCTTGGTTCGGTCCATGACCCTATTTATCAGGGAGCCCGGCGGGAACTGGTGGACGGAGGCGTCCCCGAACCAAAACCGGGACTGGTCACCGAGGCGCATGGCGGCATTCTCTTTATAGATGAAATTGGGGAACTGGATCTGCACCTGCAAGGTAAGCTGCTAAAGGTTCTGGAGGATAAAAAGGTCTGCTTTGACTCTGCCTATTACGATCCTTCGGACAGCCAAGTGCCCAAGTATATCCACAAACTGTTTGCTGAAGGCGCCCCGGCTGATTTTGTGCTTATTGGCGCTACCACCCGTTCCCCGGAAGATATCAGCCCGGCGTTGCGCTCCCGTTGTACGGCTGTTTTTTTCGAGCCGCTGACGCCGTCGGACATCTGCCGTATTGTCACGGAAGCGGCGCCTAAGCTTGGCGTGGAACTTCAACAGGAAGTCTCCTCTGTTATCAGCGAATATACTACCGAAGGCCGCCAGGCCGTAAATATCCTGGCAGACGCTTTTGGCTTGGCGCTGTTCAGGCAACCTTACGGCGATCAGAGGAGAGAGGTCAGCATTACCCGGGAAATGGTGTTGGATACGTTGCGCGCTTCCCGCCTCCCCCCCCATACTTTGAAGAAAAACGCTACCGGCTTAGCGCCCGGAAAAGTGTTTGGGTTGGCGGTCAGGGGCTTTTTGGGCAGTGTCCTAGAAATCGAAGCGGTAGCCTTTCCGGCGCGGGAAAAAGGCAAGGGGAGTATTCGTTTTAACGAGACGGCCGGCACCATGGCCCGCGACTCGGTCTTTAATGCGGCCGCCGCCATCCGGCGCCTGACGGGAGAAGAGTTGCAGGACTATGACTTGCACGTTAATGTTATTGGCGGAGGCCAGATAGACGGTCCATCGGCCGGTCTGGCAGTAGTGATGGCGCTACTTAGCGCCATCAAAGGATGGCCCGTGGCTCAGGATGTGGCTGTTACCGGCGAGGTATCTCTGCAGGGAGCCGTCCGGCCGGTGGGCGGGATTGCCGAAAAGCTTTACGGTGCGCGTTTGGCGGGAATCACTAAGGTTCTGGTGCCGGAAGAAAATAAGGATGATGTACCGACTGTGCTTGCGGATCTGCAGATCGTAACTGTCGGAACTGTTGAAGAAGCTCTGCCACATTTTTTTCGGGACGCAGCCGAGACCCTAAGCACCCGAAATGTCAGGTAAAATGGAGGTAGACGTATGACTGCTGGTCTGGAACGCCTCCCGCCACAAAACTTGGAAGCTGAACAGTCGGTGCTCGGCTCCATGTTGTTGGATGGAGAGGCCATCATTGTTGCCACCGACTACTTAACGCCCGCTGATTTTTACCGGGACGCGCATCAGAAGGTTTTTCAAGCCATCTGCGCGTTGACTGACCGTGGGGAGCCGGTAGACCTGGTAACTTTGGCCGAAGAGTTACGCCAGAGAAACACGCTCCAGGCTGTCGGGGGACAAGTTGCTCTGACAACGCTGGCCAATGCGGTACCTACGTCTGCTAATGTGACGTACTACGCGCGTATTGTGCGCGAAAAAGCCGTGTTGCGTTCGCTGATCAATGCGGCGACCCGCATTGTGACGCGCAGCTTCGAGGCGACCGGCGAGGTGGATGAGATCCTGGATGCGGCGGAACAGGCCATTTTTGAAGTGGCTAGGCGCTCCGGCCCCCAGGGTTTTGCCGTCATGAAAGAAGTCCTCAAAGACACCTTTGAGCGCATTGACAAGCTCTGGGGCAACAAAGGAGGCGTTACCGGGGTTCCGACCGGCTTTTCAGGCTTGGACCAACTCACTTGTGGTCTGCAAAATGCGGACCTGATCATTATTGCTGCCCGGCCAAGCATGGGGAAGACGACGCTGGCGCTCAATATTGCCCAGCATGTTGCTGTCAACGAAAAGCTGCCCGTGGCCATCTTTTCTCTGGAGATGTCCAAGGAGCAGCTGGCGCAGCGGATGCTTTGTGCCCAGGCCGGAATTGACTCCCACCGCCTGCGTCGCGGCTTTTTGTCTGATGAAGATTATCCAAAACTAACACGGGCAGCCGGGCCCCTCTCCGCAGCGCCGCTCTTCATTGACGATACGGCGGCCCTTTCCATCATGGAAATGCGGGCCAAGGCTCGTCGACTGAAAGCGGAGCAGGGATTAAACGCTGTCTTTGTCGACTACTTGCAGTTGATGCGCGGCAGCGAACGGCCAGAAAACAGGCAGCAGGAGATTTCTGCCATTTCCCGCTCCCTGAAAGCGCTGGCCAAAGAATTAAATGTACCGGTGATTGCTCTTTCCCAGCTTTCCCGGGAAGTGGAAAAGCGCGATAAAAAGCGACCGATTTTAAGCGATCTGCTGGAGTCTGGCGGCATTGAGGCTAATGCCGATGTGGTGGCCTTTATCTATCGCGAGGGATACTACAACCAGGATGCAGAAAACAAGCATCTTACAGAAGTAATTATTGCCAAGCAGCGTAACGGACCGGTGGGAACTGTGCAGCTATATTTCAAGGAAAACCATAATAAGTTCTTAAATATCAGCACCAGACCTGACCAGGAAAAAGAAGGGCAGCGGACAGCCTGACCATCCTTAGGAATTGCTGCGAGTTTCGGCCCTTTCCCAAGGCCATCCAAAGGTGCTATAATGGTGACATCAAAGGCTGGCAGAGGGGCTTTAATGATACGCAAAATCCCGTCTCCTTTCCTAGCCGTGCTCATGCTCGGCATCGTTTCCCAAATCGGTCAGATCCTGTTTTTGCGGGAATTTTTGATGGTTTTTCACGGCAACGAGCTTTCCATCGGCCTTATTCTGGCCGCCTGGCTTGCTTGGGTTGGAGCGGGCAGCCGCTTGGGCGTTGCTCTGGTTGGCCGCAGCAATCGCCCCCGCTTCTTGCTTGCACTCAGCGCCGCAGGGATACTAATAGCGCTGCCGCTAACTATTCTCTTCATACGAGGGCTGCGCGCGTTCTTCCCTGTTCTTCCCGGCGCCTATCTTTCCTTGCTGGATATGGCCATTTCCTGTTTCTTGTTGATGGCGCCAGTCTGCTTGCTGCTCGGTGTGCAGTTTGTCCTGCTGTCCAAAGTATGGCGCGAAAGCAGCCAGGCCGTGGATACGACGAGCGCCGGGAAAACCTATATCGGGGAAGCGGCCGGCAATGCGCTAAGCGGGATGCTGTTTGCGTTACTGATGGTACACTATTTGAATTCGTTCCAATCGGCTGTTTTTGCCGGTTTATTCATGCTCAGCGCTATTTTGTACATGACTAGGAACTCTAGAACAGACACAGAGCATGTGCCGGTGCGTCTCCGCCCGGCACTGTTGGGCTTGTCGGCGCTTGCCGCTCTCTCCCTTCCTCTTTTAGGGTACGCGGACGACTGGGCCTACCAAAGGAAATGGCGCCATTTTTCACCGCAACATCGGCTGGTAGAAACATATCAATCAAAGTACGGGACTATTTCTGTGCTGGAACGCGAAGGCCAGTACAGCTTTTTTCAAAGCGGACATCTTATCTTCAGCACCGCCGGTCCCAGAAAGGACGCTCCCGGCCTGGAAGAACAGGAGGCCGTGTCGTTTGCCCACTTCGCCATGGTGCAGCACGAGAAGCCAGAACGCCTACTGCTGATTGGCGGGGGGCTGCGCGGTGTGCTCAGGGAGATAGCGAAACACCCCGTAAAAAGGATCGACTACATTGAGCTGGATGAAGTACTGACTGACGTGGCTCGGCCGTATGTTTCCCCGGCGACCCTGGAAGTGCTTGCCGACCCCCGGGTGCGCATCATCCACACGGACGGCCGGCTTTTCGCAAAAACTAGCAAGGAAACATATGACCTGATTATTGTGGATGTACCCGACCCGTCCACAGCAGTCTTAAATCGTTTCTATACCAGGGAATTCTTCCGCGAGGCCAAAGAACTCCTTGCTCCCGACGGAGTTTTTGTCCTAGCTGTAACGTCTACCCCGGATTTACGAGGGACCGCCATAGCCAATCGCAACGCCACAATCTACCACACTCTGAGAAGTGTCTTTTCGCGTGTTCTTCCGGCAGGAGAGCGAGTGCTGTTTTTTTTCGCTACCAACGCACCGGAACAGATATCGCTAGACGTGCAAGTTCTGCAGGAAAGATACCGCGAGCGGCAAATCGAGACGGAAGGGTTTTCTGTAAATCATTTCCACTTGCTTTTACTGGAAGCGCAACTGCGGCGGGTGAACTGGGTAGTTCGGAACCATGGGCGAAGCTCTGACGCGCACTTGAGGGGACCCGGGTCAGTACCTCTTTTCCCCGTTCCCGTTGACGAACAAGAGCGCACAGAAAAAGAGCTGCCTCCGGTAGAGCAGCGGTACTTCATTAATTCCGACTTCAGGCCCATAGGCTATTTTTACACCCTGATGTTCTGGGAGGACCTGACGCGCGCAGGTCGCGGGGAAATCTTTGAGTGGCTACTGCACGTAAAAGCCTGGTGGCTGCTGCCGCTTTTGGGCCTTCCCCTGCTTGTGGCATTGAAGCTGCGGATGGCAGCACGCCGCGGCGGGAAGAGGGCCGGTACCTATTTTGCCGTTCTTTATCTGGTGTTTATGACCGGTCTCTCCGCGATGGTGCTGCAGATCGCCTTGCTCTCTTCTTTTCAAAGCATCTTTGGGTTTATCTATGAAACAGTGGGTTTGATTATGGCCTTTTTTATGTGCGGGTTAGCCTTGGGAGCTTCTTTCACCAACCGCTATGGAGCGGATAAGGCAACAATAAAGATCCTTGCCGGTGTCCAACTGCTGAGCGCGCTCTGGGCCGGCCTGATGGCCCTCGTGCTTCCCGGCGCGGCCGCAGTGCCCTCTCCGGCCATGGTGTTTGTGCTGTTTTCGGCGCTGACCTTGGCGACGGGACTGGTAAACGGCATCAATTTCCCGCTGTCGGCGGCCTGCTATCTGACCCTGAGCAGACAAGCGGAAAAATCTGCCGGCACCGCTTACGGCGCGGAACTGCTTGGGGCGTGTATCGGTGCGGCCCTGGCCAGTGTTGTTTTGGTACCCATCTTCGGCATAATTGCCAGCTGTCTTTTTGCGGGTATGGCAAACGGCTCGGCTTTTATAGTGCTATTAATTTCCAGGAGGGCTGATTTATGTCTGACATGAAAACACCTGCCAGCGGATTGAGCCGGCGGGAGCTCTTGAAAGCCGGCGCCATCAGCATCTCTGCCCTGTGCCTGGCCGGCGTTTCCGGTTGCGCGAAGGAGCCGGCGGCCCGAAAAACACCGTCACCTCAGGTAGCGCAAAAGGGCTTTATCAGGCCCAAACGCTCACCATGGTTTAGCAGTCTTGCGCAGGCCCGGATTCGTTGCGAACTCTGCCCCAAACAGTGTGAATTGGCGGATGGCGAAAGGTCTTTGTGCCGAGTTCGCGAAAACCGGGGAGGGGCCGGATACACGCTTGTCTATGGCAATCCTAGCTTGGTGCAGGAAGATCCTGTTGAGCGCAAGCCTTTTTTCCATGTGGTGCCAGCTAGCCGGGTACTGTCTATTTCCACAGCCGGATGCAACCTTGCCTGTAAATTTTGTGAAGCCTGGGATATGGCTCTAGTCGCTCCGGAGGAAGTACACGCTTACGATATGTCCCCGGAATCGGTGGTAGCACACGCGCGCACTGCCGGTGTGCGTGCGATAAGCTATGCCTTCGGCGAGCCGGTGGCCTTCTACGAATATATGGTAGAGGTAGCGGCTCTGGCCAAAGAAGCGGGGCTGATGAACCTGGTACACACGGCCGGCTATCTTCAGCCGGAACCGCTGCATGAGCTTTGCGGGAAACTGGACGCGGCTAATGTCGACCTGAAGAGCTTTGACCCGGCGTTTTACCGCGATGTTGTCGGCGGAGAACTGGAACCGGTGCTTAGAACACTAAAATTGCTCAGGAACGCCAACGTCCATCTCGAGATCACGAACATAGTCATACCCACCCTTAACGATAATTTAAAAATAATAAGCCGCATGTGCGCCTGGATTGTAAGAGAACTGGGAGCGGACGTGCCAGTGCACTTTGCGCGCTTTTATCCCTTATATAAGCTTTCCGCCTTGCCACGAACGCCTGTTTCCACACTCGATCAGGCCCGGGAGGCCGCTCTCGACGCGGGCCTCAAATTTGTCTATATCGCGAAGGTACCCGGACACGAAGGTGAGCATACGTTCTGCCCGGGCTGTAAAGAGACGCTCATTAAGCGGATGGGCTTCGTCATTATGGAGACGCACCTGGAAAATGGCCGCTGCAAGTATTGTGGTACAGCTATCCCCGGCAGGTGGGCATAATTTTAGCTAATCCTCCGGCGGTGTATTCCAAGCTGCGCCACGGACCGCTCATCAAGATTTGTCAACCCGGCCTCCCCGGCCCACTCCATCGCCTCCACAAATTCCTCGGAAGTGATAGCGCGGGCGATACGTTCAAATTCAAAGGCTCTAAATTCGACCCGGTACTGGGACATGATGTTGACATAGGTATCTGTCGGGAGATTCTCGGCTACCCAGTTGACGAACTCCCGGGTGCCGGCTATGCGGTTGGGCATGACCAAATGACGCACTATCAGCCCGCGCAAGGCTATGCCGCGCTCATCGGTGGCTAGAACGCCAACCTGGCGATGCATTTCGATGGTTGTCTCCTGCGCTCTCTCCGGATAGTCGTAAGCGGCAGCAAAATTGTAACGACTCGCCTCCGCGCCGTCCATAAATTTCATGTCCGGCAGATAGATATCAACTATACCGTCCAGTAGCTTTATGTTCTCCAGGCTCTCATAACCGCTGGTGTTATAGCACAGAGGCAGGTGCAGCCCTTTTTGCAGGGCGATGCGTGTAGCGCCAACGATATTCGGCATGACATGGGTGGGAGTTACTAAATTGATGTTGTGGCAGCCCCTCCGCTGAAGGTCAAGCATCATCTCCGCCAGGGCTTCATCGCTCACCTCACTGCCCCATCCCTTGTGCGCAATGGGCCAGTTCTGGCAAAAGACACAGCGAAGGTTACAATTAGAAAAAAAGATGGTGCCGGAACCGCCACGTCCCACAAGCGGTAATTCTTCACCAAAATGCGGGCTATAGCTGTGGACTATGGCCTTCTCCGGAGCGCGGCAAAAGCCTTTCTGTCCCGCGCGGCGATTTACGCCGCAGCGGCGCGGACAAAGCGTGCACCCTTCCAAGATCCCGTACGCCCGCTCGACCCGTTCAGCAAGTTTTCCTGCTGACTCCAGCTTGGCATAGGCAGGCTGCCACGGGGCCAAATCGCTTCCCGGTTCTTCCGCCGGTGCACAGCCCGTTAACAGTGCGGCGCCACCGGCAAGGCACATACTTTTAATAAACTCTCTGCGAGTCATCGCCAACGGAAACACCCCCCTAATATTCAGGTTGTGTTTTATATATGGCCGTTATTCTCCGTATGATTCCGGAATCCTTCTTAATAGCGCTAGGTGAACGACGAGGAAAGGGAAGCCTCAGGAAAGTAGGTCTAGCAGGTGCCAGCGGGGG
>JAGXSQ010000048.1 GCA_018333395.1 Dethiobacter sp. | reverse complement strand
GGCAGCCGGCCGCCGGTATCACCACGAAAGCAAGCAGTAATGCCGAGATAAGCCACTTTTTCTTTTTCACACTTATTACCCCTCCATTTTTATGCTTTGACTATATGCTACTTATGTTAAGTAAATGCAAATTATTTGGCATCTTATCGGCGCAAGGCCTTCTGTCCAATATCTTTGCGGTAGTGAGCACCGGTAAAAGAAATGGTGTTGCAGGCAGCATACGCTTTCTCCAGAGCCACAGGAAGTGATGCCCCCCAAGCCGTTACCGCCAGCACGCGGCCGCCGGCTGTGACCGTTTTGCCGTCTTTAAGGGCCGTGCCGGCGTGAAAAACCTGGACATCTGCCATCTTGGCCACCTCTTCCAGACCGGAGATGACAAACCCTTTTTCGTAAGGACCGGGATAGCCGTCTGAAGCCATCACCACACAGGCGGCATGGTGACGATGCCAGGTCAGTTCTTGCTCGCTCAGATTGCCGTTAATGGTGGCCAGCATCAGCGCCGGAAGGTCGTTTTTTAAGCGGGGCAGAATTACCTGACATTCCGGGTCACCAAAGCGCACGTTGAACTCCAGCACTTTGGGGCCGGTTGCCGTCATCATCAGCCCGGCATAGAGGACGCCGCGGAAAGCAATGCCTTCCCGGCGTAAGGCACGGACGGTAGGGTACAGGATTCTGGTCTGTACTTCAGACAGCATTTCAGGCGTCAGTACCGGCGTCGGCGAATAAGCGCCCATTCCACCCGTGTTGGGGCCGGTATCCAAGTCATAGACGGCTTTATGGTCCTGGGCCGGAGCCATGGGGAGTACTGTTTCGCCATCAGTAAAAGCCATGACGGAAACTTCCTCCCCGGTCAGGTATTCTTCGATAAGCACCTTGTTGCCGGCATCGCCAAAGGCTCTGTCCGTCATAATCAGGCGAACGGCGGCGGCCGCTTCTTCCTTTTTCGCAGCGACGATCACACCCTTGCCGGAGGCCAGGCCATCAGCTTTGACTACAACAGGAGCTTCCTTTTTCTCCAGATAGGCGAGAGCGGCGGCAGCGTCGGTAAAAACTCTGCTTGACGCCGTGGGAATAGAGTATTTCTCCATCAGCTGTTTGGCAAAGACTTTGCTGCCTTCAAGCCGAGCGGCGGCTTTGCTTGGTCCGAAAGCCGGCACTCCGGCGGCTGTAAAAGCATCAACCAGACCGGCGGTAAGCGGCGCCTCCGGCCCGACTACAACCAAGTCCACCTCGTTTTGCACAGCTAGGCGAATCAAGCCATCGGCATCATCAACGTTCAGGGGGAGGCATTTGGCCACCTGCGCGATACCGGCGTTGCCCGGCACACAATATACTTTGTGCACACGGGGACTTAAGTTTAGTTTCCAGGCCAAGGCATGTTCCCGGCCGCCGCCGCCTACTACCAGTATACGCATAAAAATTTCCCCCTTTAGTGTTTAAAGAAACGTCTGCCGGTCATGACCATGGTCATGCCGTACTCATTGGCTACTTCAGTCGACTCCTGGTCTTTCAGCGAACCGCCGGGCTGGACGATACCGGCCACACCCGCTTTCGCCGCCTCATCCACCGTGTCACGGAAGGGGAAGAAAGCGTCGGAACCGAGTATGCTACCGCGCGCCTTTTCTCCGGCCTGGGCGATAGCGATGCGGGCTGCGCCGACACGGTTCATCTGACCGGCGCCGATGCCAATTGTCTGACCATCCTTGACCAGCACGATAGCGTTAGACTTGACGTGTTTGACCACCTTCATAGCAAAAATCATGTCCGCGAGCATTTTGGCGTCCGGCTTGGCGTTGGTGACCATTCCCCATCCGGAGGAGTTGACCGGCTCGCTGTCCGACTCCTGAACCAAGAGTCCACCGGAAACTTTTTTGTAGTCCAGAGAGGTGCGGGTGCCGGGAACGAGCGGCGCCTGCAGCAGACGAAGGTCTTTTTTACGAGTCAAAATAGCCAGCGCCGCCTCCTCGTAGGCCGGCGCCATGACTACCTCCAGGAAAATTTCACTCATTTTTTCCGCCGTGCGGGCGTCCAGCACTCGGTTGACGGCCACAATGCCACCGAAAATGGACACCGGGTCGGCATCAAAGGCACGCAGGTAAGCCTCGGAAAGGTCTTTGCCCACAGCTACGCCGCAGGGGTTGGCGTGTTTGACGGCCACCGCTACCGGTTCCGCAAACTCCTGCACTATTTCCCAGGCAGCATTAAGGTCATTTAGGTTGTTAAAGGACAACTCCCTGCCGTGAAGCTGGCGGGCGGCGGCAATGCTGCCGGACTGCGGGAATGACTCATGATAAAAGGCGGCCTGCTGTTGCGGGTTTTCCCCGTAGCGTAGCGACTGCGCTAAGGTATACGGCAGTACCAGCGTTTCCGAGAAAAGGGAGGCGCCGGGTAACCGGCGGTAGAGCCACCCGCTGATGTTAGCATCATATTCCGCCGTATGGGTAAACGCTTCTACCGCTAGGGCAAAGCGCGTCGCTTCGCTCAAAGCTCCACTCTGCTCCATCTCGGCAAGAATCGCTTGGTAGCGAGTCGGGTTGACAACTACTGCCACATGCCGGTAGTTTTTAGCGGCGGAGCGCACCATAGTCGGGCCACCGATATCAATGTTTTCTATGGCTTCCTCCAGCGTTACTGTTGGTTTAGCTACCGTCTGGGCAAAAGGATAAAGATTGACGGCCACTAGGTCGATGGTACCGATGCCGTGCTCGGCCATCTCACGCTGGTGCTCTTCTAGGTCGCGGCGGGCCAGAATGCCGCCGTGAACAAGCGGATGCAGTGTTTTGACGCGGCCGTCCAGGATTTCCGGAAAACCGGTTAGTTCTGAAACACTTTTTACCGGCAGACCCGCCTCCTGCAGCGTTTTCTTGGTCCCGCCGGTAGAGATAATGGCAAAGCCCTGCCCCACCAGACCGCGGGCAAAATCCACCAGCCCCGTTTTGTCTGAAACAGAAAGCAGTGCCAGTTTATTCTTCACTAATCAAACACCTTCTTCCCTGTAGTTCTATTTTATCATTAACCCAGAGATTGATGGCTCGCGGGTAAAGCCGGTGTTCCAAAACATGGATACGCTGGTGCAAACTTTCTGCCGTATCGTCGTCGCGAACCGGCAGTGCCTCTTGCAGGATGATGGACCCTGTATCGAGCCCCTCATCAACAAAATGCACTGTACAGCCGGTAACTTTCACGCCGTAAGCAAGCGCATCGGCCACCCCGTTTTTCCCCGGGAAGGCCGGTAGCAGCGCGGGGTGGATATTCAAGATTTTGTTCTGGAAAGCCAAGACAAAGTAAGGGGTTAGCAAGCGCATAAATCCGGCCAGTACCACCAGGTCTATCTGCTGTTCTTCCAAGTAGGCCACAAGCTCTCTGTCGTACTCCTCCCGGGAAGCATAGTTCCGCGGGTTGAAGCAGGCCGTAGTGATGTTTCTCTGCCGAGCCCGCTCCAGAGCAAAGGCGCTTTTCCTGTCGCTCAGCACCAGCGTTATGGCCGCACCCGAGATTCTGCCACTCTCCACAGCGTCCATAATAGCCTGCAGGTTGCTGCCTTGACCTGAGGCCAGCACAGCAATACGCTTCATCACGCAAACCTCCTCTAATCTTTAAAACATACTCCTTCGCCTTCTACTACTTCCCCAACAACGACAGGTTTTTCACCCGCCTCGCGCAGCACTGTCTGCGCCAAGTCAGCACCCTCTGCCGGAACGACAAGTACAAGCCCGAGGCCCATATTAAAGGTTCGCAGCATTTCTGCTTCCGGTACGCTGCCCAGCGACTGCAGCACAGAGAACACCGACGGCAACTCCCAGGCTTGGCGATCTAAAAGCACACCAAGGCCGGCAGGCAGGCAGCGCGGCACGTTTTCCACTAAGCCGCCACCAGTGATGTGAGCCATGCCGCGGACAGGCACCCCGGCCAGCAGCGCCAGTACCGGCCGCGCATAAATCCTGGTCGGTTCCAGTAATTCCTCGCCCAGCGTCCTCCCAAACTCCGGCACATGCCTGTCCACCGTCCAGCCCGCCTGCGCAAAAAATACCTGGCGCGCCAGCGAATAGCCGTTGCTGTGCAGGCCGGAGGAGGGAAGCCCGATGAGCACGTCGCCAACCTGTATGGTGCTGCCGTCCACCACCTGACTACGCTCCACCACCCCCACGGCAAAGCCGGCCACGTCATACTCTTCCGGCGGGTAAAACCCCGGCATTTCCGCCGTCTCCCCACCAAGCAGCGCGCAACCAGCCTGCCGGCAACCGGCAGCCACGCCGGCGACAATGGTAGCTACCTTGGCCGGTTCCAGCCGGCCCACGGCCAGATAGTCCAGAAAAAAAAGCGGTTCGGCCCCTTGGACAATAATATCATTGACGCACATAGCCACCGCGTCCTGGCCAATGGTATCATGTTTGTCCAGCAGAAAAGCGATTTTCAATTTGGTGCCGACACCGTCAGCCCCGGCTACCAGTACCGGTTCCCGGTATTTTCTGGTGTCCAAGGCAAACAGACCGCCAAAGCCACCAATGTCCGCCAACACCTCCGGGCGGAAGGTGGTCCGCACCGCCGCTCGCATCAAGCGAACAGCCTCGTTGCCGGCGGCAATATCGACGCCAGCTTCTTTATACGTGGTTCCCACAGCCTCCGCCCCCCCCTTTGCCCGCATCATCCAACGAGTATTTCCCAGCCAGGTCTCTTGGCAGCTCCACCGGATAACAGCCGGAGAAGCAGGCTGCGCAGCAATCCCCGGACGTCAGGCCAACAGACTCCATCATCCCCTCCATGCTCAGATAGCCGAGGGAATCGGCACCAATGGCTTTAGCTATAGCAAGTGTATCGAGGCGTGCGGCCACCAGTTCGCCGTTCGCTGACGTGTCAATCCCATAGTAACAGGGGGAAACGACTGGGGGAGAACTGATGAGCACATGTACTTCACGCGCCCCGGCCTTGCGCAACATCTCCACAATGCGCAAGGAGGTAGTGCCGCGCACAATCGAGTCGTCCACCATAACCACGCGTTTGCCCTCGACAATCTGGCGCAACGGGTTCAGCTTCAGCCTAACGCCAAGTGACCGCATTTCCTGTGTCGGTTGGATAAATGTCCGGCCGACATAACGGTTTTTGACAAAACCCATCTCGTAGGGCAGTTGCAGTTCTTCAGCCACGCCGGAGGCAGCAGACAGAGATGAGTCCGGTACTCCGGTAACTATATCGGCTGCTACAGGATGCTCACGGGCTAGGCGACGTCCTAGTTCCTTGCGCACTAGGTGAACGTTACGACCACACATGTTGCTGTCGGGACGGGCGAAATATATAAATTCAAAGACACACAGCGCCTGCCGGTTAGAAGCAACCAGCCGCTTGCTGTGCAGGCCAAACTCATCAATAACCACCATTTCTCCCGGCTCAACATCGCGGATAAATTCAGCCCCTACAGTATCGAAGGCGCATGTTTCCGAAGCCAAGACAAAACCGCCGTCAAGACTCCCCAAAGAGAGCGGCCGGATACCGAGAGGGTCACGCAACCCAATTAGCTTATTAGCAGTCATCAGGATAAAGGTGTAGGCGCCGCGCAACGGCAAAAGAGCTTTTTCCACAGCCGCCTCTGGCGTCTCCTCTCCGGAACGGGCAATCAGATGGGCAATGACCTCGCTGTCGGTAGTAGACTGAAAAATAGAGCCCTGCTGCTCCAGCTGCTGACGCAGCTCGTAGCCGTTTACCAGATTGCCGTTATGGGCGACGGCCAGAAAGCCGCTACGGTAACGAACCACCAGTGGTTGGGCATTGACCGGCAGGCTTGAGCCACTAGTAGAGTAGCGCACATGCCCTACCGCCAATTTGCCGCGCAAGCGGGTAAACCTGCCGGCGTCCTGGAACACCTCGGAGACGAGACCCATCCCTTTCTCTCCGCGGATAGCCTGACCGTCGGAAACGGCGATGCCGGCACTTTCCTGACCGCGGTGCTGCTGCGCGTAAAGCCCAAAATAAGTAATCCGTGCCACATCACTCCCCGGAGCAAAGACGCCAAAGACACCACACTCTTCGCGCATCTTGTCTCCTTCGAGGTCAACTATTTCAGGTAACATGCTATTGCCTCCCGCCATTTATCCCGCATCAATATTACAGGAACATCGACCAGCAGACGACCGTCTACACTGATTTCAAGCATCTCCCCGCCGACATGGCCCAGCTTCTGCAGCGGCACCCCGGCCACCGCCGCCAAGTCTTGCAGGGCGGTCAGTTTTTCTTCCGGCAGAGAAAGGAGTATACGCGACTGGCTTTCGCCAAACAGCAAGGCGTCGGTACGCAAATTCCCGGAGTTAAGTGTCACCGCAGCACCAAGGCTGTGGCCGAAGCAGCACTCCGCCAGCGCCACGGCCAAGCCTCCCTCCGACAGGTCGTGGGCGGAAGCAACCAGTCCCTGACGGATAGCGGCGAGCACCAGTTTTTGCAGCGCCTGTTCTTTGCCCAGATCAAGCGCCGGTGGTCGCCCGCGTACAAGACCATGCTGCACGGCTAGATACTCGCTGCCGCCCAACTCTGTAAACGTCTCGCCTAAGAGAACAAGCAAGTCGCCTGTCTGTTTAAAGTCCAGGGTGCAGCGCAGCTTTACGTCATCGAGCAGGCCGACCATGCCGACAGTAGGTGTGGGGAAAATGGCCTCGCCATTTGTTTCATTGTAAAAAGAGACGTTGCCGCCGGTGACCGGCGTGCCAAGCACGCGGCACGCTTCGCTTATCCCGGCCACACAAGAGCGAAACTGCCAGAAAATCTCCGGTTTTTCCGGGTTGCCAAAATTCAGGCAGTCGGTAACGGCAAGCGGCTCCGCGCCACTGCAGACCAAGTTGCGTGCCGCCTCCGCCACAGCGATTTTGCCGCCGGTATACGGGTCAAGGTAAGCGTAGCGAGAGTTGCAATCACAGGTCATGGCCAAGCCTTTCTTTGTACCGCGCAAGCGCAGCACCGCCGCGTCCGAGCCTGGAAGCACCACAGTACACGTCCGCACCATATGGTCGTACTGGCGCCAGACCCATTCTTTACTGGCAATGTTGGGGGAGGCAAGAAGTGCCAGCAGCGTGCTTCCAGTATCTGTGACGTCGGGGATAGCGCTCAGGTTCAGAGCCATGGTTTCCTGCAGGTAAGACGGCTCCCGGTATTCAGGACAATAGACAGGCGCTTCTTCTGCCAGGCTCCTGGCGGGTACCTCGGCCACGACCTGGCCGCCCATGCGGACGCGCAAATCTCCGTCTGCCGTAACACGGCCGACGGTGGTGGCATCAAGACCCCAGCGCCGGAAAACCTGGTGTACCCGCTCCTCTTTGGCCGGCTCCACCACCAGCAACATCCGCTCCTGGGATTCGGAAAGCATAATCTCGTAAGGTGTCATACCTGTTTCTCGGCAGGGAACCTGGTCCAGTTCAATCTCCATGCCGGTACCGGCACGGCTGGCCATCTCCGAGGTAGCGCAGGTCAGACCTGCGCCTCCCAAATCCTGGATGCCCACAAGGTCATGGCTGTCAATTAGCTCCAGGCAAGCCTCCAACAACAGCTTCTCCATAAAAGGGTCGCCTACCTGCACAGCCGGCCTTCTTTCTTCCGAGGCTTCGCTTAACTCCTCGGAGGCGAAAGTTACCCCGTGCATGCCGTCACGGCCGGTACGGGCGCCGACTAGGATGACCGCGTTGCCAATGCCGGCGGCCTGTCCCCGTTTGATTTTGTCTTTTTCCAGCAAACCTACGCACATCGCGTTGACCAGCGGATTCCCTTGGTAACAGCGGTCGAAATAAACCTCACCCCCCACGGTCGGGATGCCGATACAGTTGCCGTAGCCGGCAATACCCGCCACCACGCCGCCCATAATGTAGCGGGCTCGTGGGTCAGAAAGCGGGCCGAAGCGCAGCGAGTTCAGTAAGGCTATGGGACGCGCGCCCATGGTAAAAATATCGCGGATGATGCCGCCCACACCGGTAGCCGCTCCCTGATACGGTTCGATGGCCGAGGGGTGATTATGGGATTCGATTTTAAAACAGACGGCCAGCCCGTCACCGATATCTACGATACCGGCGTTCTCTCCCGGTCCCTGCAGCACCCGCTCACCTGTGGTTGGAAAAGTACGCAGCACTTCTTTGGAATTTTTATAGGAACAATGCTCGGACCACATCACGCTGTACATGCCCAGCTCCACATAGTTTGGTTCGCGGCCGAGAATATCAACAATCATCTCATACTCCTGGTCTTTAAGCCCCAGTTCGCGCCAAAATCCCGCCTTCATCGGCCATCCTCCCACTGCCTGATTATGGACTGAAAGATAACCAAACCGTCAGTTGAACCAAGCGCCGTTTCCCCGGCCCGCTCCGGGTGCGGCATCATACCTAAGACGTTTTTCCCTTCATTGCAGACGCCGGCAATGTTCTCCAGCGAGCCATTCGGGTTGGCTTCTGCCGTTACCTTACCATCCGGCGTGGCATAACGGAAGACAATTTGCCCCCGCTCCTGCATAGCGCACAACGTCTCCTGATCGACATAATAATTGCCTTCCCCGTGGGCAATGGGTATTTTTAAGACACGGCCCGGCTGCACCAACCCGGTAAACGGCGTAGCTATATTTTCCGTCACCAGGTAAGTAAACTGGCAGCGGAACTGCAGATTGGTATTACGGTACAAGGCGCCGGGCAAAAGACCGGCCTCCAGCAACACCTGAAAGCCGTTGCAGATGCCGATGACAAAGCCACCACGGTTCGCAAAGTCGACTACCGCGTTCATTACCGGCGAAAAACGGGCGATGGCGCCGCAACGCAGATAATCTCCGTAGGAAAAACCGCCGGGCAGAACAAGACAGTCAAAGCCTTCCACCCGTTCCTCCTGATGCCAGAGATACTCTACCGGCTGGCCGAGTACGTCGCGGAGCACATGATAGGCATCCAGGTCGCAGTTGGAACCGGGGAAGACAACCACGCCAAATTTCATCAGTTACCCTCCGTCAGTTCAAAGGTGTAGTCTTCAATCACCATATTGGCCAGCAATCGTTCGCACATCTCGCGGACCTGCGCTGCCACAGCGTCCCGGTCACTGCCATCGACCTTCACTTCCAGGTATTTGCCGATACGCACGTCAGGCACGTTTTTGTAGCCCAGCGCGTGAAGCGCTTTTTGCACCGCCTGTCCTTGTGGATCAAGAACGCTCTTTTTCAACATGACCTTAATAGTCGCCTTCCACACTATCTTTGCCCTCCTGTCAATCGCCTCAGCACTTCCTCATAAGCCTCGCTCACCCCGCCAAGGTCTCGGCGGAAGCGATCTTTGTCCAGCTTTTCTCCGGACTTGGCGTCCCAGAAGCGGCAGGTGTCCGGGGAAATCTCGTCACCCAAAAGCACCTGGCCGTGAAACAGACCAAACTCAAGTTTAAAGTCGACGAGGATCAAGGCCTTCGTCTGCAGATATTCGACGAGCAGTGCATTAATCTGCAGCGCTTTCTTAGAAATTTCTCCCACCTGCTCCGGCGTGGCGAGCCCCATGACCCAGATGTGATAGTCGTTAATCAGCGGGTCACCCAGCGCATCGTCTTTGTAATAAAACTCCAGCACCGGTCGGGAAAGCGGCGTTCCCTCCGCCAGGCCAAGGCGCCTGGCTAGGCTACCGGCGGCTAGATTACGTACCACCACTTCCACCTTTAAAATGGTCAGCTTTTTTACCAGCATTTCCCGCTCGGACAGCTCCTGCACAAAATGACTCGCCACCCCTTGCTCGGCGAGCAAGCGGAAGAACACCGCGGAAATTTTGTTGTTCAGGAGACCTTTGTTGACAATTTGCCCTTTTTTCTGGCCGTTAAAAGCCGTGGCATCGTCTTTATACTCCACTACCAGCAGGTCAGGGTCGGCCGTGGCATAAACCTTTTTTGCTTTGCCTTCGTAAAGCAAGTGCTGTTTATTCACGCTATTACCCCTTCCTTTTTTTATTTTTGGCGGCCAGCTTCTTAACTGCAGGCTGTCTGGCAGCAGGCTTTAGCGCTGCTTGGTGGCCCGCCTTCTTTGCTGCTGATTGTTTGAACGAAGACTTGCCCCCCACCATTTTCTTTTTCTTTTCTTCCGCTTTACGCATGGCCGCACCCGTCATCGCCGAACCGACTACCACAAACAAGACAATCAGCACCAGAGAAAGATAGTCCATAGCACGGCCGGTGACCCAGCCGCGCAACTCCAGCAGGCCCAGCAAAAGATAAACAGCCGCGAAAGCGCCCATCTGGGCAAAGATAAGGTTGCTAACCTTCCCGCTCTTTTTAAACTGCCGGTAGGACAGCCAAGCAAGAAAAACGGCCGGAGGAAGCAAAACAAGCATCCAAGGTGTCATGTTATATACCAAGCCTCCTGTAAATTTCATCTATTCTGCGCAGTTGGCGAGACGGGTCAAAGCAGGCGGCCAGCTCTTCAGGGGAGAGTGTCCGCGCGATGACGGCATCATCGGCCAACAGCTCCTGAAACGAGCGCTGCTTGTCCCAGGCTTGCATAGCGTAATTCTGCACCAGATCGTAAGCCGCCTCCCGCACTAACCCTTTCTCCACCAGTGCCAGCAATACCTGCTGGGAAAACGTCAGGCCAAGCGTCTGGCGCATATTGCGCCGCATGTTTTCCGGGTAGACATGCAAGTCACGGATAATGCGCGTCATACTGCGTAGCATGTAGTTGACCAGGATGGTACTGTCGGGCAGAATGACTCGCTCCGCCGAAGAATGCGAAATATCCCGCTCATGCCAGAGAGGCATGTTCTCCAGCGCCACCAGCGCATGAGCCCGCACCACGCGCGAGAGGCCACTGATTTGTTCACAATTCACCGGGTTGCGCTTGTGCGGCATGGCGGAAGACCCTTTTTGCCCCTGGTAAAACGGCTCTTCCACCTCTCTTGTTTCGGTCTTCTGCAAGCCCCTGATTTCCGTGGCCAACTTATCCAGCGTCCCGGCGACAATGGCCAGCACCGTTATAAATTCCGCATGCCGGTCACGCTGCAGGATTTGCGTCGAAATCGGGTCAGGCGTCAGTCCCAATTTTTCGCAGACATACTTTTCCACGAAGGGGTCAATGTTAGCGTACGTCCCTACGGCACCCGACAGTTTACCGTAAGCGATATTGTCCCTCGCCCGTTCCAGGCGGCAGAAGTTGCGCTCCATCTCTGCCATGTACAGGGCCAGCTTCAGGCCGAAGGTAGTCGGTTCAGCGTGGACACCGTGCGTTCGGCCCATCATCACCGTATATCTGTGCTGACGGGCCCCATTTTTCAGCACTTCCGTCAGTTCCCGGATATCGTTAAGGATGATCTCAGCCGCTTCCTTCAGCAGTGCTGACAGTGCCGTGTCAGCAACATCTGAAGAAGTAAGGCCAAAATGTACATACTTGGACTCTTCACCCAAGCCCTCGGCCACACAGCGGGTGAAAGCGACTACGTCATGGCGTGTCTCGGCTTCGATTTCCAGGATGCGCCCCACATTAAAAGAGGCCCCTCGGCGAATGGCCACTGCCGCCTCGCGTGGAATAACGCCTAGTTCAGACCAAGCCTCACAGGCGTAAATCTCAATTTGCAGCCATTTTTGAAATTTGCTCTCCAGCGTCCAGAGTCGGCTCATCTCCGGCAACGTATAACGCTCTATCACACTTGTTCACTTCCCAACCATATTTTCTGCCACATCTCCAACAGTTAGTCTTTAACCTCCAGTTTGCGGTACCCTTCCCGCTCCAGCCTAGTAGCCTTCTCCTCCACCGCCTCCCGTAAAGCCGCCTTGAAACCGGCAACTTTTTGCCGCAGAAGCGGGTCGGCCACACCGAGAATCTGCACAGCTAGCAACCCGGCATTTCTGGCACCGTTGATAGCCACAGTAGCCACCGGCACGCCGGGAGGCATCTGCACAATGGAATAGAGGGCATCCAGACCGTTCAGTGTCCCCGTCCGCACCGGCACGCCAACTACCGGCAACTCTGTAACAGAGGCCACCATCCCCGGCAGGTGTGCCGCACCGCCGGCCCCGGCGATAATGACCCGCAAACCGCGCCCGGCCGCCTCACGCGCGTAGCGAAACATTCTTTCCGGCGTACGGTGAGCTGAGACAATGGTTAGTTCGTAAGGCACGGCAAATTCTTCTAGAGCTTCGGCAGCCGCACCCATGACAGGCAAGTCCGAGTCGCTTCCCATGATGATGCCTACCAGTAACGGTTCGCTCATTATTTCAAACCTCCTTGGCAGCTACAACACGCAACGCTTGCCGCGCCTTCGCTGCAGTAGACAGCGCTTGTGCTAGGTCCGGCGCAGTGACGGTAAAATGCCCCATTTTCCGCCGCGGCGCCGTCATCGACTTACCATAAAGATGTAGATGCACTCCGGGTAGCGCCAGCGCCTGCCTGCAGCCTTCCAAGACGGCTGGCCCTTCCTGCCCGTCTTCCCCAAGCAGGTTGACCATCACCACCGGGATATGGAGCGACGTGTCCCCAAGCGGCAGTCCGGCAATAGCCCTGATATGCTGCTCAAACTGCGAAGTAACGCAGGCCTCAATGGAATAGTGGCCAGAATTGTGCGGTCGAGGCGCCACTTCATTGACGAGGACGTCCCCGTCAGGAGTAACAAACATCTCCACACAAAAAACACCCACACCAGCAAATTCCCGCATCACAGCCTCAGCCACCTCTCTGGCCCGCGCCGCGACAAGCGGCGTCACGCGAGCCGGGATAATACTCTGTCGCAGGATATTATCCTGATGC
>JAGXSQ010000047.1 GCA_018333395.1 Dethiobacter sp. | reverse complement strand
CATGAGGCTCCGTCCTGCCCCAGAGTTGGCCCCGTTGCGGCGGGCCGAGCCGCTGCGGCCTGAAATACCGGCGCCAATTAACCAAGGCGCCGGCATCGAACCTGAGCTGCGTGTCTATATTGCCGGAGAAAACAGGGTACAGACCATGAAGTTTGAAGAGTACTTGCAGGGGGTTGTAGCTGCGGAAATGCATACGGACTGGCCGCGGGAGGCTCTAGCGGCGCAAGCTATCGTGGCCCGCACGTTTACTCTGCAAAAGATTGCTGACGAGGGAGGCGTGCCGCAGCGCGGGGCGCACGCTTCTACAGACATTAAGGAGTTCCAGGCGTATGATGCGACCCGCATCAACGACAATGTGCGCCAGGCGGTGGAGGCAACGCGCGGGCAGGTAGCTGTTCACGGCGGACGCTTCATCCGCGGCTGGTTCCATGCTTATTCCGGCCCGCGCACGGCAGAGGCACGGGAAGGGCTCGATTATCGGGGGGCTAACCCTCCGTACATAAAAATTGTCGATAGCCCTGCAGAAGGGGTAATTCCTCCGGAGGAGCGGTACTGGCAGGCCAGTTTTCCCTTATCTAGAGTGCGCGAGGTTGTTCGCCAGGTGACGGGCCGTGACCCCGGCAACATCACCCGCGTGGAAATTGCCAAGCAAGGTCCCTCAGGCAGAGTGACGCGCTTTCGGGTAAATCGTACGAAGATTTCTGGTCCGCAACTGCGGCTTGGCCTTGGCAGTACAGTAATGCGCTCTGCTTTTGTGGACAGTGTTACTATTGAGGGAAATAACCTGAAGATGACTGGCCGTGGTTATGGCCACGGGGTGGGCATGTGTCAGTGGGGCGCGCGGGCGCTGGCTGAGCAGGGGAAAAACGCTGCCGAAATTGTCCACTACTTCTACCGCGATATTGATATTGCCAAGTTCTGGTAGGGTCAGGTTTATAAACCTGACCCGCATTTTTTTTTTGGCCATGCATATTAATGGCATAAGAACCGTTGTTATCCATGCCAAAAAGGAGGGAAATAGGTGGAGAGTTTGTATAGCAAACAGCAGGGACAACACCGCCTGGTAATCAATAACCGCGAAAAGGTGGACATTACCGGTGTGGTGCACGTGGACAGCTTTGATGATGAAGAGGTTGTTTTGGAAACTGAACAGGGGTTGCTCGCTATCCGCGGTGAAGAACTGCGGATAGCGCAGCTGAATCTGGAAAAGGGGGAGTTGTCCCTGGAAGGGATGGTACTGGAGACGGCGTACGCAGATGATAAGCGTCTCCGGGAGCGCGGCAGGGGGTTTCTGGGGCGGCTGTTTAAGTAGAAAGACGTAAACGAGAGGAGCGGGGTATGCTGGAAACACTCGTCGTGGAACAGGCGCGCGTTTTGGCTTTGATGGTGTTGTCAGGTATCTTCATGGGCCTGCTTTTTGATGTTTTCAGGGTAAGCAGGCAATTTTTCCGACCATCACGCCTAGTCCTCGCCTTTAGCGACCTGTTTTTCTGGCTACTGGCCGCAGGTTTTGTTTTCCTGGTACTGCTGGCCGGCAACTGGGGGGAGGTCCGCGCGTACGTCTTTATCGGACTGGGAACGGGCGGTCTTTTATATGCTTTGTTTGTTTCGCCGGCGTGTTACCGGGCCATGGTGCTGGTTGTAACGGCTATTCTTTCTTTCTGCCAGTCGCTGTTTAGCCCATTTTTGCGGCTTGGGCAGTTTTTGCAGCCTATACTAGGGCGAGCCGAAAAAGTGGTGGCAGGGTCGCAGGCCTGCGCCAGGCAGCAGCTGGAAAAATTTAAGGATAAGCTTCACAAGAGGCAGGAATAACGGCGCGCGTTGTCGAACAGGTCGACTACTTTCTTTGGAGAACGGTGCGATGAATAGTAGACCGACCAGAAAACAAGCAAAAATAATTTATTTGCCTCGGTCAGGCAGGTCGTGGCGCAGAGCGGTCGTCAATCGCAGGGGAGGCCTCCTGTTGGTTTTGGTTGCGCTTTACTTCTCTGCGCTTTTTGTTTCTCAGCACTGGCGCCTTGTTCAAGTGCGCCGAGGTCTGGCTGGTATTGAGCAGGAAATAAGCCTTGTCAGCGGTCACAATAACCTGCTGACGCAGGAAATTGAAAGACTGCATTCTCCCGTTTACCTGGAAAAGCTGGCCCGGCAGGAACTGGGCATGGTTCGGCCCGGGGAAATACTCTTCTTTTTCCGCGAGACTGACAGAGAGCCTGTGCAGGGAAGGTAGGATTTTCTCTCCAAAAGGTGGTCTGCAGTTCTTGACAAAGCTGGCAACCCGTTATAATATCTACTGTAGAAGATGTGGAGGGGGATTTTTTTTCGTATGCCTTTAGAGGTGGGGGCCATCGTTGAAGGGGTAGTTACAGGGATTACCCATTTTGGGGCTTTTGTCCAGCTGGAAAACGGAGAAACTGGCCTAGTGCACATTTCCGAGGTGGCCAATGTTTATGTCAAGGACATCAATGAGCATTTGCAAAAGAAGGACAAGATCAAGGTTAAAATTCTTTCTGTAGATGGCAAGGGCAAGATAGCTTTGTCTATCAAGCAGACGAGCAGCAACGGACGGTCTCATAACAGCAGGATACCCCGTCAATCGTTTGAGGATAAAATGAACAAATTTCTCAAAGAAAGCGACGAACGGTTGCTGGATTTGCGGCGTAACACAGAATCGAAGCGTGGTGGGAGAGGTTCGCCACTTGTGCGTTAGTCTTGTGTAGGCCGGGGACAGCTTTTTCAAAAGGACATCTAAATATCCCGCGAGGGGTATTTATTTTTATGGCGAAGGGAACTATATTTGCGTTTTCCCAAGCCAAGAGGGGACGAAGATGCGCCTAGCTGCTTTGGATATCGGCACCAACTCTGTCCGCTTACTGGTGGCGGACAGAACAGAAAAAGGCCTCCTGCCGCAACAACGGGAGTGGCGCGCTACCAGGCTCGGCAGCGGCCTTATCAGTTGCGGTCTGCTTTCATCAACGGGGAAGGAAGCAACACTGCGAGCTGTTCTGGAGCTGCGAGAGTTGGCTTTGTCGCTTGGTGCTACCACCATTCGGGCTGTAGGCACAAGCGCGCTGCGTGAGGCGCAGGATGGTCGAGGGTTCGCCCGGGCACTTAAAGACGTAACTGGCCTGGACGTACAGATCCTGTCTCCAGAGGAAGAGGCTACTCTCAGCTACAACGGTGCAGCGGGAACATTGCTATTGCCTGCCGGCGTGCTCGTTTTCGATCTCGGCGGCGGCTCCTGCGAGCTTTCTTGGCAGGAAAACAGTGCTTTACACCTAAATAGTCTGAAAATCGGCGCCGTCTACCTTACGGAGTCCTATTTCCATGACGATCCGCCTTCTGGTCAGGATATTGCTTTGGCCAGAAAAGAGATCAAAGCGCAGCTGGCCAAGCTTGATTTGGGCGGAAAACCGCTTGTCGGCCTTGGCGGGACGGTCACAAGCCTTGCTGCCATGGTTGCGGGCATGACTTGTTACGACGCTGCTAAGATACACGGCTTTGTCCTTTCCCGCGCGGCGGTAAACAAAATGTTGGCCCACATGCTTTCCATTCCTGCGGGAGAGCGGCAGAAAATTCCCGGTATCCAGCCTTCCCGCGCTGATATTCTGCCTGCGGGCACACTGGTGGTGGAAGAGTTGCTGCTGTCTTGCAGAGCGGAAGAGCTAACCGTTTCGGAGGGAGACCTGCTGGTGGGCCTCCTACTTCATCAGCATTAACCTAGCCCCCAGTGCCAGCAAGGCCATGCCAGCCACTTTCAGCCAGCTGAAGGGGTGGCGTCCCAGGCCGAAAAAGCCGAAATGGTCGATTAGCAAAGCCATCCCCACCTGACCGACAATGATGGCGGTGGTGGCAGTCGCCACGCCGATATGGCCAATGCTTGCGAGCACGGCATAAATAATCGACACGCTGAGCAACCCGCCAAGATAAAGATACCAGGGCACTTTTGCCAGATTGCCGAGGTCGCCTTGGCCCAGACGGAAGAAAAATAGGGAAAGGACTAGGGCGCCAGTTCCGACAACATGGACAATAAAAGTTGCTTCCAAAAGTCCGATCAATTTGCCAAGAGCCGCGTTGAGGGAGCCTTGGACAGCCATGATTACGCCCGCTGCGAAGGCGAGAAGTAGGTGCATTTACCGGCCCCCTTCATAGAAATAAAGTCTTCGCTTATTTTGCACGCTCCGTGAATGGTCTATGCGCAGTCGTTTACGCTTACGCGGAAAGGGTTGTCGTTTTAGCGGGGAAAAGCAGGGGTACTGTCGGAAGATTTTTTTGCGGGCACCCGTGATCTGACAAATTCCAGAAAAGGAATAATTTATAATAGGGGGGAGAAAAGTAGCTGCAGGGGGTAGATATCTTGGAACGCAGCACGGCTGTGAGGCCGTATCAACGGGTTGGCCGACAGAGGATACCTTTTCCCAGTCATGTTAAAAGATTGCGTTACAGGCCGTTCTTTGGCGCAATTAGTGTTTTTGCAGGTCTGCACCGAGACGCCATCGGAGTTCTTCTGGCACAGACTGTTCTGACGCGCTTACATCTGCTAGGAGAGCTGGCTCCTTTTGGTCTGGCGTTCTGGGCGGTAGCCGGCAAGGGAGAGAGCGGCAGGATGGCTGTCTTCGGTGTGGCCGCCGCGCTGGCGGCACTGTCAACCGGCGACAGCGTTTATGTCTTGAGCTTGGTGCTGTCCATGCTCGTTTTTTCTCTCCTGCTGGAAAGGGTTACTGCTTCTGGCCTGCCCCTACCTGCCCTGGCCGGCTTGTCGCAGTTGGTAGGAGCTATCCCGCGTATCTGGGTTGATTATTTTCACACTTATGACTTACTGTTGCTTGGCCTGGAAACGATTCTGGTCGTATTGGCTGTGATCGTTTTTGCGCGTGTTTTCCGGCAACCGCTGTCCTCTCTCAATGTAAACAGGCATGTGGATGACTTGGCCGCCTGGGTGGTTTTTCTGGGGCTTCTTCTTCTTTCGCTTATTCAGGGCGGTGAGGTTTTGGCTTGGCTGGCCGGTTGGGCGGCCCGGGTTTTTGTGTTATGGGGCTCCTTTCTGTTTGGACCGGGAATGGCGGCAGCTGCCGGCGCTCTGCTTGGCTTTTTGCTTGGCGTGCAGGGCAATGCGATATTTTGGCTGGGAGTGCTGTCGTTTGCCGGCTTCCTTTCCGGTTTGTTTCGACCCTACGGGCGCTTTGCCGTTGCCTGCGGCTTTCTTTTGGCGACAGTTTCACTTTCTCTGTATCTTGGTGGCTGGGAGGCTGTTACGGCAGAAGCGGCGTTAGCCGGTGGCGCGGCAGTCTTTTTCCTCTTGGCGCCGGTGCTGCCGTTACGTCTGCGCCGGGTACTCGACTTTTTTGGGCCTCGTTCTGACGCCGATGAAGGACTGCGAGTGCGTGAGATGACGGCCGTACGTATTAAAGATTACGCTCTTGTTTTTCACGAACTGTCAGCGGCTTTCCAGCAGGCGACGGCCGTGGAGGCGGAAAAAGGGGCTGTACCTGCTCCGCTGGTGGAAGAACTGGTCGGGCGTGTCTGCAAATTTTGCCCTTCCCGGCTACGCTGCTGGGAACAGAACGCTCAACGGACGTATAACGCCATACTCCGCCTTCTCCATGAACTGGACAGTGGCCAAGCTGTCAGCGAGGTGAAAACTCCGGATTTTTTCCAAAGCCACTGTCGCAAAAAGGAGAGTTTTCTGCAGAGTTTGGCTTTTCTCAAAGAGAAGGAAACTTTGAACGGAGGGTGGCAGAAAAGGCTGGAAGATGGCAGAGGGCTTGTCTCGCTGCAGTTGTCCGGCTTGTCACAATGCCTGATGGAACTGGCCGGGGAGGTCAGAGAAGGCAGCCAGGGGGTTTACCGCCAGAGGAGTGCCTGCTTCCATGTGGAGATTGGTGTGGCCCAGGCGGCGAAAAACTGCCAGGATGTTTCGGGTGACTATTACAGCTATCTGGAGTTGCGCGATGGCCGGCAGGCGTTTATCCTGAGCGACGGTATGGGCTGCGGCAGCAAGGCGTGCCAGGAAAGCCGGGCTACAGTGCAGCTGGTGGAACAGCTGCTGCTGGCTGGTTTCCGCCGTGAGCCCATCGTTCGTACCGTTAATACGATTCTACAGCTACGCTCCCGCGAGGAAAGCTTTGCTACCTTGGATGTGTTGCTGGTGGACCCGGTTAAAGGGGAGGCAGAATTGCTGAAGGTGGGGGCTGCGCCAAGTTTTCTCTGCGCGCGCGACACGGTGCGTGAAATCCGTACGCCCTCCGTCCCGCTGGGCATTTTGAGCGATGTAGAAGTAAAACATGTTTCTGTAGAGCTGGGAGACGACACATTGCTGGTGATGGTGACCGACGGGATTTTCGAAGTCAGGCCGTTCAAACCCGATTGGGTAAACAAATACCTGGAGGGGAAGCTACCAAGGCATCCGCAAGTGTTGGCCGATGAACTCATCCATTATGCCAGAACGGCAAGCGGGCAGCAGGAACTGCGGGACGATATTTCTGTCTTGGTCTGTCGTGTCAAAAGACTCAGACCCAAAATCCGCGATTTTGCTACCGGCTGAAAACGTGCTTACGGACGAAAGCTTACGCCGTTCTCAAGGGGCGGTAGCCTCCGGCGGACAAGAAAAACGCTTCTGCTATGAAGAAACGCAGAGCGTTTTTTGTTTGTGCTAGGGCAGGAATTTCCGAGCCGGACGAGAAGAACAATAAGCTAATCACCGCTTGCACAGGAGTAAGAAATCAGGAGGCTCGCTTGTATATGGAGGAGAAAGTACTAGAGACGATCAGGCGTAACGGCCTGTTTGCTCCCGGTGATAAAGTAATTGTTGCCGTGTCGGGCGGGCCAGATTCACTTTGCTTGCTCCACTTGCTCTCCAGGCTGGCCGGGAGATTAGCCATTACCCTGCAGGTGGTACACGTTAACCATGGTCTGCGGCCGGAGGCCACCAGAGAGGCGTTCTATGTCAAAAACATGGCCGGTAAACTCGGGCTACCGGCCACCGTGTACCGGGCTGATGTGCGGAAGCTGATGCGGGAAAGAGGCTTCTCGCTGCAAGATGCGGCGCGGCGTGCCCGCTACCGCTGTCTGCGCCAGGCGGCCAGCCGCAGCGGTGCCCGCTGCATCGTGACGGCCCATCACGAGGACGACCGGGTGGAGACGCTACTGCTGCGACTCCTTGGTGGCAGCGGTCTGGACGGTCTGGCCGGACTGCGTGTCAAACGCGCCTTGACACCGGAGTTGCTGTTAGCCAGACCGCTTTACCATGTCAGCCGCCAGGAAATAATCCGCTACTGTCGAACTTATCAGTTGCGGCCGCTGCTTGATCGCTCCAACCGGGAGACGCAGTACCTACGCAACAGGGTCCGCTTGCGGCTGCTTCCCTGGCTGGAAGAGGAGTTCGGCCGCCATGTGCGCGCTGCGCTGGCTAGGACTTGTGATTTGCTTGCCGGAGACAGCGAACTGCTAGGCGTGTTAGCGAAGGAAAATCTGGAGCGTGTTCTGGAGAGCGACGCGGGAGGGCCGGTCTTGGATGTTGCCGCGCTTCGCCTGTTGCCGCTTCCCTTGCGGCAGCGGGTGGTGCGCCTGGCGCTCTGGCAGGCGGGGGTGGAACGTCCCTCTGCCATACATATCCGGTCGGTCCTGAACCTGTCTGACAGCTCCCGGCCAGCAGGTAAAAGCGCTCTGCCGGGCGGTTTTACGGCCGTCAGAGAGTACGGTCTGTTGAGGATTGAACGCCTTGCTGATGACGGGCAAGTTACTGTGTCGAGCGCTGTTCCGCTGGCGGTACCCGGTAACACGTTGCTGCCCTGGAGTGGGCAGGCGATTTGGGCGGAAATTTTGCCGGCAACAGCTGTCCGCTCGTCGCCTGTCGACCGCCGGGAAGCCTATCTTGACCTAGAGCGGCTGGAGCTTCCGCTTTTGGTGCGCACACGCTGTCCCGGCGATAGAATGAAGCCGCTTGGCGCCTGCGGGAGACGCAAGCTGAAAAAGATACTGATGGAAAAAAAGGTGCCCCTGGCCCAGAGGGATAAGCTGCCTCTGGTGCTGAGCGGGGAAGGTATCGCCTGGATCGGTGGCGTGGAAATTGCTGATTTTTGCAAGGTTAGCGGAGAAACTAGGCAGGTGTTGCGGTTGAGAATTCAGGATGGTAACGGGCAAAGGATGGAGAACAGGGCAGAGAAATGTAGCGGGACAGTTTTGCTCGACAGAGAGGTTATCAGGCGAAAGATTGCTGAGCTCGGGGCACAGATCAGCCGTGACTACAGAGAGAAGGATTTGCTGCTTATCTGTGTGCTCAAAGGGGCGGTCGTCTTTCTCTCCGACCTAATGCGTCACTTGACGACGTCGGTGCAGGTGGACTTTATGGCCGTTTCTTCCTATGGCACGGCTACGGAAACTTCCGGGGCGGTCAGAATCCTCCATGACCTGGAAGGCAGCATTGCAGGAAGGCATTGCCTAGTTGTGGAAGACATCGTTGACAGCGGGCTGACGTTGAAGTATCTGCAGGAGAACCTGCGTTCCCGCCAGCCAGCTTCCCTGAAAATCGTGGCCTTGCTGGACAAGCCAGAGCGGCGGCGGGTGGAGATCCAGCCCGACTACGTGGGCTTTCGGATTCCCGATGAGTTTGTAGTCGGCTATGGTCTGGATTTTAATGAACAGTATCGCTATCTGCCCGATATCTGCGTCTTGAGCGAAAACGATAAAAGCGTTTAGCCAGGGAGAGAGCATCGTGAAAACAACAGAAATGTCTGCGGTGGTCTTGGCCGGCGGCAGGAGTTCGCGCATGGGGGAAAACAAGCTGCTGCTGCCACTTGGCGACAGTACCGTCATTGGCACGTTACTGGCTACGCTGACGGGGCTGTTTGCCGAGTGTGTGCTGGTGACAGATCATCCGGACGCTTACCGGGATTGGCCGGTGCATATTACTGCCGACTTAATTTCCGGCCCGCAAAAGAACTCCCTGACCGGCATCCATGCCGGCCTATCTGTCTCGACGAGTTCCTACAATCTGCTCGTCGCCGGCGACATGCCTTTTGTTGTGCCGGAACTGTTGTGCCGGCTTGCGGCGCTAAGCGGCGGATATGACGTGGTTGTCCCGCAGCAAGGAGCGCATTATCAGCCGCTTTGTGCCGTTTACCATAAAAACTGTTTGCCGCATATTACGGCGCTGCTGGCCAGAAACCAGTACAAGATTCTTGATTTTTTTTCTGCCGTACGTGTGCGCCGCGTCGATGTTGCGGAGCTAGTGCCTTATGACCGGCAGCTTTTGTCTTTTTTGAACGTCAATACGCCGGAAGATTATCGCCTAGCGCAAGATCTTGTCGGGCAATTTAGGTCCGGGAGGCTAAAATGAACATTCCTGTTGTTTCTGTAGTTGGCAAGTCGGACAGCGGCAAAACGACCCTGATTTGCGGTCTGCTCCCTGAGCTGAAACGGCGCGGCTACCGGGTAGCAACCATCAAGCATGATGTACACGGCTCCGAAATTGACCGGCCGGGCAAGGACACTTGGAAGCACAGTCAAGCTGGCGCAGACATTGTGGTCCTTTCCTCGCCGGCCAAAATAGCGCTTCTGGAGAAGGTCAGTGAAGAGCTGACTCTCGAGCAGGTGATAGCCAAAATAGACCATGTGGACATTATTATTTCCGAGGGGTACAAAAGAAACAACAAACCGAAAATAGAAGTGTTCCGCTCCACAGTCCATGATGCGCCGCTTTGTGGCCGTGAAGATAATCTGCTGGCTCTAGCCAGCGATGTTCGGCTCGACCTGGGTGTGCCCGTCTTTGCCCTAGACGACTACGCTGGGATGGCTGATTTGATGGAGAAGCTTTTTTTGGCAAATAAACTCCGCTAGACAACCATGCTGGCAATCCTGCCCACGACACACCGGAAGAGAGACTTTGCTTCGCAGCTTTTCTTGCCGAGGCAGTAAATCTATGCTACAATGAAAAAGTGGTAGTAGTAAGGGTACTTTCCCGGAGAGGAGGCCGCTATTTTGCATAAATTTGTCCGGCAGGCAACATTTTATTTGTTGATCCTACTTGTCGCTGTAGTAGCTATTGAGTATTTTAACAGGCCCGCGGAACCGGTCGGCGAGTTGAACTACGACCAGTTTCTTAACCAGCTGGAAGCCGGCCAGGTAGCTGAAGTCCTGATTGTGGGGCAGGAAGTTACGGGGCAGATGAGAGACGGCTCCAAGTTCAGGACCTTCAGTTTGGAGGGAGAACGACTGGTGGAGCGGCTACGCGCCCAAGGGGTTAGCTTTGCTGGCCGACCGGTGCCGGAAGCTCCTTGGTGGACCAATCTGTTTACCTTTCTGATTCCGTTTGTCGTTATAATGCTGGTCTTTTTTTACATTATGCAGCAGGGTCAAGGTGGCGGCAGCCGGGTCATGAATTTCGGCAAGTCACGTGCTCGTCTGCACGACAGTACGCGGCGGCGCGTGACGTTTAATGATGTAGCCGGCGCTGATGAGGAAAAAGCAGAACTGGTCGAGATTGTCGAATTTCTCAAAGAACCGCGTAAGTTTATTGATTTGGGAGCTCGGATCCCCAAAGGAGTTTTGCTGGTAGGGCCTCCTGGCACAGGCAAAACACTGCTGGCCCGGGCGGTGGCCGGCGAGGCGGGAGTGCCTTTTTTTAGCATTTCCGGTTCTGACTTTGTGGAAATGTTTGTTGGTGTAGGAGCTTCCCGCGTGCGGGACTTGTTTGATACGGCCAAAAAGAATACGCCCTGTATTGTGTTCATTGATGAAATTGATGCGGTGGGCCGCCAGCGAGGCGCAGGGTTGGGTGGAGGGCATGACGAGCGCGAGCAAACCTTAAACCAGCTTCTGGTAGAAATGGATGGATTTGATGCCCATGAAGGCATTATTCTTATTGCGGCCACTAACAGGCCGGATATTCTGGACCCTGCTTTGTTGCGTCCAGGGCGCTTTGACCGGCAGGTTACCGTCAACTTCCCCGATGTCCGGGGTCGCGAGGAGATTCTAAAGGTGCATGGTCGCGGCAAGCCCTTTGTTTCGGGTGTGGAGTTGAGTGTCATTGCCCGGCGCACCCCTGGTTTCACCGGTGCTGACTTGGAGAATGTAGTTAATGAGGCGGCTCTACTCACCGGGCGCAAAAACAAGAAGCAGATCAGTATGCCAGAGCTCGAGGAGGCCATAGACCGCGTTATTGGCGGCACGGAGAAAAAGAGCCGTGTGATTAGCGAATTTGAGAAAAAAATTGTGGCCTTCCATGAAGCGGGCCATGCCGTCGTCGGCTACCTGTTGCCTCATACCGACCCGGTACACAAAGTTTCCATCATCCCGCGCGGACGCTCCGGCGGTTACACGCTGATGCTGCCGGAGCAGGATCGTTATTATATGACCAAGTCAGAGCTTCTGGATCGCGTTACGATGCTGCTGGCCGGACGCGTGGCGGAAAAAATGGTCTTAAATGAAATATCGACCGGCGCCCAAAACGACCTGGAAAGAGCCACGTCTATTGTCCGCCAGATGATTATGGAGTACGGGATGAGCGACCAGCTCGGGCCCATTACTCTGGGCAAGAAGCAGCACGAGCAGGTTTTTCTGGGTCGGGACCTGGCGCGCGATCGTGATTTTTCCGAGGAAATTGCCAGAGCCATCGACAAGGAAATACGCGCGACTATGGATGATTGCTATAAAAATGCCGAGGAAATCATCAAGAACAACCGCGATAAGCTCGACCTTTTGGCCAACGGACTGCTCGAGCAGGAGTCGCTCGACGCGGAGGAAATCGCTGCGCTGATGGAAGGCAAACCGCTGGCGGAGATACACGGCAGACGGGCGGCAAAAGAAAAACAGCAACAGAATGACGAGGCGGAAAGCGCTGCCGCGCAGCGTCCCGTGCGACAGCCGGTACCTAGAAAAGAGCCTATTAAAGTCTTGATTAACGAAAAAAAACTGGAAGGTGAGTCAGCTTCTTCGTCAAACGATTAAAATATTGCGCCTTTCGCAGGCGCGATTTTTTTTCGCAGAGAGCAATTGTTGTGATAGGAGTCACAAAGCTTAAGATATTTTGGAAAACCGGCAGGAAAACTGCTGTCAGCGTAGAATAGTTAGTCCATGCTGTCTAGTGAAAATTTTATTTTAGGAGGGAAATTGATGGTACTTGACCCAACAAAGTATGCAGATTGGCAGATTGCTGAAGACGCAGAGTCAAGGATGAAGACGGTTTATCAGTTGGGAGAGGAGCTCGGACTGGCTAAGGAAGAGTTATTGCCCTACGGCCATTATGTAGCCAAGCTCGATTACCAGAAAATTCTAGAGCGACTCAAGGATCGTCCTGACGGCAAATACATCGACGTAACCGCCATTACACCTACTCCACTTGGCGAAGGGAAATCCACCTCCCTTGTGGGCCTAGTACAGGGGATGGGCAAGCGCGGCAAGAACGTGATTGCCGCTATCCGGCAGCCTTCCGGCGGCCCGACCATGAATGTTAAGGGCTCGGCTGCCGGCGGTGGTCTGTCGCAATGCATTCCTCTCACCGAGTTTTCGCTGGGTCTCACCGGGGATATCAACGCTATCATGAACGCTCACAACTTGGCTATGGTGGCCCTCACTTCCCGTATGCAGCATGAGTTCAACTACAGCGATAACTTCCTTGCCAAAATGGGATTAAAACGGCTTAATATTGACCCGCGCAATGTGGAAATGAAGTGGGTCATGGACTTCTGCGCCCAGGCCCTACGCAATATTACCATCGGCCGGGGCGGCAGTTCCGACGGGTTCATGATGGATTCCGGTTTTGCCATCGCCGTCTCCTCGGAGGTTATGGCTATTCTTTCCGTAGCCACCGACCTCAAGGATATGCGCGAGCGCATGGGCAGGATCGTGGTGGCCTATGACAAGAAAGGAAACCCGGTAACCACGAAGGACCTGGATGTAGACGGCGCGATGACTGCCTGGATGGTCCAGGCCATCAAGCCCAACCTCATGCAGACCATAGAAGGCCAGCCCTGCCTGGTCCATGCCGGACCCTTTGCCAATATCGCCATCGGCCAGAACTCCATTATTGAAGACCGCGTCGGCCTCAAGCTGGGCGACTACGTCTGCACGGAGTCGGGCTTTGCCGCTGATATTGGCTTTGAGAAATTCTGGAACCTGAAGTGCCGTATCTCTGGGCTGAAGCCTCACTGCGCTGTGCTGGTAGCAACGATTAGGGCGCTGAAGTGCCACGGCGGAGCTCCCCTCCCCGTTCCCGGCCAGCCACTCGACCCCGGCTACAAACAGGAAAACGTGGCCTGGGTAGAGAAAGGTTGCGAGAACCTGGTTCACCTGATTAACGTAATCAAGAAGTCAGGTATGAGCCCGGTTGTTTGCATCAACGCCTTTTATACCGATACAGAAAACGAGATCAAGGTTGTACGCCGCCTTGCGGAAGCAGCCGGCGCCAGAGTGGCTCTCTCCAAGCATTGGCAGTACGGCGGCGAAGGCGCCCTTGAGCTGGCTGATGCCGTGATTGAAGCGTGCGAGGAAAAGAACGATTTCAAGTTCCTCTATGAACTGAGCGAGCCCCTGAACCAGCGTATCTACAAGGTTGCCACCGAAGTATACGGCGCCGACGGCGTTGATTATTCGGCGGATGCCACAGCTAAACTAAAGAGGATGGAAGCGGATCCCGATATTTCTAAGATGGGTATCTGCATGGTGAAGACGCACCTCAGCCTCTCCGACAATCCCAACCGCAAGGGCGTACCCAAGGGATGGAGACTGTTTGTGCGCGATATCCTTACCTTCAAAGGCGCCGGATTCGTCGTGCCCGTGGCTGGGACGATCAACCTCATGCCCGGCACCGGCTCCAACCCCGCCTATCGCCGTGTTGATGTCGATGTGGAAACCGGCAAGGTAAAGGGGCTCTTCTAACAGAGGGGCAATTTCCTTTAGTCTTACCTAATACCTAAAGGCCAGGGACGTGTCCTGGCCTTTAGTCTTGGTGCGCTCAATCTTTTATCCGGTTGACACAGCCGGCCTCATTCCTTACAATGTTAGTTACAGATAAGTAAGAACGGGGCTCTTGGCGGAGGATAGCGGAAAGATGAAAGAAATTTTGCTTGCGGAATTAAAGAGGCAGCTCGGCCGATACGTCTCCGGGGAGGAGCTAAGCCAGCGACTGGGTGTGACGCGTACCGCTGTCTGGAAGCAGATTCAGGCTTTACGGGAGGAAGGGTACGGTATCGAGGCGTTGCCCAGGCTAGGCTACCGACTGCTAGTTGCGCCAGACCTGCTGCTGCCCGCGGAAATCCAAGGGGGACTTGCAACCAGTGTACTGGGGAGAAAAGTGTACCACTACCGAGAAACCGATTCCACCAACCGGCTGGCCCGCGAACTGGGTTCCCGGGGGGAGCCCGAAGGAACCTTGGTCGTAGCGGAAAGGCAGCAGGCCGGCCGCGGAAGGCTGGACCGGAAGTGGTTTTCCCCGGCCGGCGGGATTTGGCTTTCGTTGCTGTTGCGACCTCAGCTTTTCCCTCATCAGGCACAACTCCTGACACTGGTGGCGGCTGTAGCGGCGGTGGAGGCAACGGAAGCTGTCAGCGGCCTAGTGCCTGGGATTAAATGGCCGAATGACCTGTTGCTGGCCGGGAGCAAGTTAGCTGGTATCCTGACGGAGGTTTCAGCGGAGATAGATCTGGTGCATTACCTAGTGCTGGGAGTCGGTGTAAATGCCAATATCCCGGCGGAGGCTTTCCCGGCGGAACTGCGGGAGACGGCGACGTCAATGCTGGCCGTTCTCGGACAGCCGGTGAACAGGGCGGCGTGGGTCAGGCAATTCTTGCAGTACTTTGAAAAGCATTATCTGGTGGTGGGCAGTAGCGGGTTTGACGATCTGCTGGCGAGATGGCGTCGCTATTCGGTGACACTGGGCCACGAAGTGACGGTTTATCTGCCGGGGAGACAGGTTAGCGGCACGGCTATTGATATCGACGACCACGGGGCGCTGCAGGTCAGGACGGAGGCAGGGATAGAAACTTTTCCGGCCGGCGAAATCAGGCTGCGGGACAAGGGGGATAGATAGATGCTACTGGCCGTGGATGTAGGCAATACAAATGTGGTGCTAGGCATTTATGACGGAGTAGAACTGCAAGTATCGTGGCGGATTTCGACTAACCGCCAACAGACCGGAGACGAGTACGGCGTTATTTTGAAAAATCTCTTTCACCAGGCCGGCATCCGGGACGAGGATTTAAGCGGGATTATTATTTCTTCCGTGGTGCCACCGTCGATGTTTTCCCTGGAAGAGATGGCGCTGCGCTATTTTAAACTCCAGCCGCTCGTAGTCGGGCCGGGGATAAAGACCGGTATTAACATCCTGATAGATAACCCGCGGGAGGTAGGGGCGGACCGGATTGTCAATGCAGTGGCGGGTTTTGAGCTTTACGGCGGGCCGCTGATTATTGTCGACTTTGGCACAGCTACCACTTTTGATGCTATTTCTGCCCGCGGCGATTACCTGGGAGGCTCGATAGCGCCAGGGATCAGTATTTCCACGGAGGCCCTCTTTCAGCGCGCCGCCAAGCTGCCGCGGGTGGAGCTTGTCAGACCGGCGCGTGTCATCGGCCGCGACACGATTACCAGTATGCAGTCTGGGATTATCTTTGGCTTCGCCGGGCAGGTCGATGGTATCGTCAGCAGGATGAGCAAGGAGTTCCCTGTCAAGCCGAGGGTGATTGCTACAGGAGGGTTGGCCAAGCTTATAGCCGGCGAGTCAGAAACATTGGAACTCGTCAATCCGTTGCTGACGCTGGAAGGTTTGCGGATTATCTATGGACGCAACCGACCTAGGTAAGCATTGATTTTCTCTGTGAAAATCATGTAACTAAGAGGATATTTGGGATTTTGGGATAATAGATAAACTGACTTTTTGCAGGAACAGCTTAAAGTACCATTGTTTCCAGGAGGTGCGTGATGCCTTATAAAGTCTGTACGTTTTGCGGAAAAACCTCTTACTCTGCTTCTGAAGCGTCTGAGATCAAGTGGCTATGTCCTTATTGCGAACAGGATATATCACACGTGCCAAGTTTCTTTGCCCCGCCCAAAAAACAGGAAAGCAGCGGTGACAAAGAATCGGCGTAGGATGCGCCCCCTACGCCCTTCTTTGCTCTAGCAGTAAAACAAGCAAAAGAGGGGGATGTTTGCCTAGATGAAAATACTGGCGATCAACGGCAGCCACCGCAAAGGGAAAAATACTGCCAAAATGCTGCAGGCGGCGTTGGAGGCAGCGGCGGCTCTCGGCGCTCAGACGGAGCTGGTGGAGTTGATGGATTACGAGATTAAAGAGTGCACGTCGTGCAACAAGTGCCTGGGCAAAGCCGAGTGTGTCATCACTGATGACGGGATGAATGTCTTATACAGCAAGCTTTTACAGGCTGACGGCATTGTTATCGGCTCGCCGGTTTATTTTGCCAATGTGACCGGTCGCCTGAAAGATTTTATCGACCGCAGCCGCCCCTTGCATATGGTGGCCAACGCCTTAGACGGCAAAGCGGGCGGTGCTGTTGTCCACGCTGGCTTGCGTAACGGCGGTCAGGAGTTGGCGCTGCAGATTTTGCATAACTTTATGCTGGGCCACGGCATCCTGCTAGTCTCTGACCGTGGCGCCGCTGAAGACATTGCCAGTACCGGGCCAATGGCCACTATGTTTGAGGCGTACGACGGGTCGCGGATGAAATTTAAGCGCAGTGTGGAGGATGATTATCTGGCGCTTGTTTCGTGCCGCCGGCTGGGGCGGAACATGGTGACACATTTGCAAAAGCGGTGCACCAGCTAGTTTACCTAACGGCAAGTCTGTAAAAGAGGCGCACTAGGCTTGGCCGGAGCCTGTTCTAGTTTTTATAAATGGCGTTAAGCAATAAAAAGGAGTTCGCGCGGGTCGTAAAGAATAAGGCTCTACAAGCATCTTTAAGGGCAACAGGTGCTGACCGGTAGAGTCTTAAAATAAGACCGCCAGGAGGCAGTTTCCTGCGTCCCTTTGCTGGCCGATGCAAGGGGATGTTTTTGTTTTTTTTGCTAGTCAACACAACATAAGATGCTGCGGCGACCCTGCGGAGGTGGCACCCTTGGAAGACGCTATTTTAAAGGTTGTTTCACGGTATATTGTGCCGGTGATGCAACTCTATGGGGTGTATATTATCTTTTTCGGTCTTGACTCTCCCGGGGGAGGCTTTGCCGGCGGGTCGGTACTTGGCGTGGGAATGGTCGTTTATTCGCTTGTCTATGGAATTGACAGGGCCCAGCGCCGGGTTCCCCGAGATCTGGCTATGACGGGTGGAATCACTCTTTGCCTTACCGTGGTGGGAGAGTTGTCCTTCGGCGGTGTGTTCAAAATTGGCATCGGCCTCATTGTGGCACTGGTGATGCTGGCGATCTTTTTCACCCTAGTCGAGGAGGCGTAGGCAATGCCGGCAATGGAGCGTATTCTGCATAATTACCCCTATTTAGTGGCTATGATCCTGTTTGCTCTCGGCATCTACACCATCCTTTCCCAGGAAAACCTGATGAAAAAAATTATCGGTACTAATATCATGAGTACAGCTATTTTTCTGCTATTTATTTCTGCCGGAAATATAGAGGGTGGTGTGCCGCCCATTGTTCCGTATGACGGAGTTCTGCCGGCGGGAACGACGTTCTTTGTCAACCCGCTGCCGGCCTCGTTGATCCTGACAGGTATAGTCGTAAGCTTCAGCCTTTCAGCTTTTGCGCTCAGTATCGTTATTAAACTTCATCGTTATTATGGTACCATTGAGGCCGACGAAATCCTAAAACTAAGGAGCGGACCGTGATGGTTGCTTGGCTGGCGACCCATCCCCCGGCGCTGGTAGTTTTTATGTTGATGTCGGCTGCCATTATGCCGGCACTGGCCCATTTTTGGCCGGTGTTGTGCGCGCCCGTGGCCTGTATAGCCTTGGGCCTGGTGCTGGCCGGCAGCCTGCACTTGGCGGCTGTCACGCTGCGGGGAGAAGTCCTGTCTTATGCGGTGGATGGCTGGCCGCCGCCCTGGGGCATAGAGGTGGTTGTCGATCCGCTGGCCGCCTTGATGCTGGTAGTCATTTCCGGCGTCTGTCTCTGCATCCTTGTTTACAGCATATCTTCTTTGGGGAAAGAGATCCCGCCGGGAAGCATCGGCTGGTACTATACTGCTTTTCTCTTGCTGGTGACAGCGATGATGGGCGTGGCGATAACGAATGATTTGTTTAACATTTATGTTTTTGTTGAAGTTGGCACTATTGCGGCGTGTGCCTTGGTAATTGCCAAAAACAGCAAAGAGGCCACCGAGGCGGCCTTTAGATATTTGTTGCTGGCTACGGTGGGCTCTGGCTTTCTCTTGTTTGGTATCTGTTTGCTCTACCTTGTTACGGGCCATTTAAATATTGCTTTTGTAGCACAGGAACTGGCCGGTGTCCACCAGCAGTACCCGAACCTTATCTGGATGGCGCTTAGCTTTTTTCTGGTGGGGCTTAGTATCAAATCGGCTCTCTTCCCGCTCCATGTCTGGCTACCAGACGCTCACTCCGCCGCTCCCTCGACTTCATCGGCCGTACTTTCCGGGCTAGTGATCAAGATCTACGCGGTGGTTCTGATTAAGCTTTTTTACCAGATTTTTGGCCAGAGGCTGCTTGATGAAACGTACATGCGCCACATATTGCTGCTTATGGCTACTGCCGCTATCATCGCTGGCTCCCTGTTTGCCTTTGTACAGCTTGATCTTAAGCGTCGTCTTGCCTATTCCAGTGTTGTCGGCATGGGCTACATCTTCCTTGGCATCGGTCTTGGCAGTCCACTTGGTTTGGCAGCGGGGATAGTGCATATTTTTAATCATGCCATAATGAAGGCCTGCCTGTTCTTATGCGCCGGTGCTATTTACCGCCAGACACGAGAAAGATATGTCAATCACCTGCAGGGGCTGGGCTTTGAGATGCCGATCACCATGGGAGCGTTCACTATTGCCGCTCTTTCTATGGTGGGGATGCCGCTTTCCAGCGGCTTTATTTCCAAATGGTACCTGTCGCTTGGCAGTATTGAAGCCGGGCAACCACTCTTTGTCGGCCTGATAATTTTAAGCGGAATTTTAAACGCCAGCTATTTTCTGCCCCTTATCTGGCAGGCTTTCTTTGTTGTTGACCGGCAACAGCCGAGAACATTTACTCTTGATGCCCTCCCCTTCCCCATGCTCGCCGGGCAGGTAGCCCTGGCCCTGGCTGTCCTTTACTTTGGTGTGTGGCCCGGCTTTCCACTGGCGTTGGCGCAAAAAGCGGCCTATATTTTTCTGCCTTAGGGGGTGGGCCTTTGTTGTATAGAAAAAAACCTGTTACCGACTGGAAAGCGTTTCTCTTTTATGTTAGCTTGCTGACTGCTTTCTGGTTGCTGATGGCGCCTGTCTTTGAGCCGGTTTATGTCGTGCTTGGTTTTTTGCTGGCCGTAGCTATTGCTCTTTTCTGGCGACAGGAGCTTTTTCCTCCTGGCACCAAGCTGCGTCTGCGGCCGCGTCAGATTGCGGGCCTAGTCATTTATCTGGCGAATCTGGTCTATGATGTTGTGTTGGCCAGCCTGATAGTGGCTAGGATTGTCCTCTCCCGCCGGCTACCGATTTCTCCCTGCTTTGTTGTACTGAAAACAAAGCTGGAGCGGGATATATTTCGCGTCCTGTATGCCAATTCCATTACGCTGACACCAGGCACCATTACCATCGACATGCAAGGCGACCTGCTTCTCATCCACGCGCTGACGGCCAAGGGCGCGAGAGATATCTACACCTGGTATATGCAGGATATGTTGCGCCGGATTGAGCTGAACGAGCCGTGATTGAGCTGAGTTTAAGAGGTGTTCTTGCCGCCTTGATGTTGCTTTCTTTTCTGGCGCTTTACCGGGTAATCCGGGGGCCGCACGCTGCTGACCGCCTGGTGGCCGGCAATGTGATCCTGACCAACGTGGTGTTAATGATCCTTATCCAGGCGCATCTGACTGGCCACTATTATTACCTTGATGTTGCTTTTGTCTATGTGCTCAGCTCCTTTGCTGGCACTGTCTGCATCCTGAAAAGCCTGGGAAAGGGGAAGCTGTCATGAAACTATTCCTTGATCTTGGCGTCAGCATTTTGTTGTGGGCAGGGGTTTTTTTCATCTTTGCCGGCACGCTTGGTCTGCTACGGCTGCCGGATATCTATACCCGGATGCATGCCAGCGGCAAATGTGACACGCTGGGGACGACGCTTGTGCTGCTTGCCTTGGCGACACAGGTAGAGAAACACACCGATTTAATCAAGCTGCTGGTAATGTGGGCGCTGATTTGGTCCATCAACCCAGTAATAACGCACCTCATCGCCAAGACGGCCTACCAGCGTGGTGCTGAGCGGGCTCCGGGGACACTTTATCTTGGCTGCTATGAGATGCCGGTTTCCGGCAGAGAAGTAGAGGAGAAAGGTGAACCGCATGCCTGATTGGCTTGTTTTGGGCCTGCTTACTTTCTTGATTGTGGCTGCCCTAGGCGTTATCTTTGTGCGCAGTCTGCTTTATGCGGTCATAATTTTTGGCGCCTATTCCGTAGTTATGTCGCTTCTGTGGCAGCATTTTAATGCCCCGGACATTGCCATCACCGAGGCCGCGGTTGGTATTGGCACCACTGTCCTGATGGTTGCCGTCATTACGCGTATCAGGGGGGAGCATAAGTGAAAATGCTTTTTCAGGTTCTTATCCTCCTGCTGTTATTGCCGTTAGGCTATATGCTGCTGATGACGGCAAGCGAAATCCCTCCTTATGGCCTTAAAGAGCGCCCTACCAACAACTTTGTGGTGGAGCGCTACCTGGAAAAAGGACTTGAGGAGGTAGGGGGGCGCAATCTGGTGGCTAATATTGTTATGGAGTACCGCGGCTACGATACGTTGGTGGAAGTTACCGTACTTTATACTGCTGTCATTGCCATTTTTCTTACTCTCAAGACTGCTAAAGAGGCAACGGGCAAGAAAAGGAGCTGACGCAGGTGCATTATTTACCGGCTACGGCCGTCCTGACTCCTTTTGTTTTTGCTTTGCTACTGGGCTTTTGCCGGCACTGGCGGGAGAAAAGCTGGCAGGCAGGCGCTTTTCTGGGAGTGTTGCTCACCTTTGCCCTGTCTCTGACGATGCTAGCCTTTCTGGATGGCGCCCCGGTTGCGGCCGGACAGAGTTATCTGGCTTTCCCCCTGACCTTTTCTTTCCGTGCCGACTCTTTAAGCGTCTTTCTGGCGGTGCTGTTTTCTTTCTGCTATCTACTGGCGACCATTTATTCTTTTGGTTATCTGGCGCACAGCCACGCCCGGCGGCGTTATTTTGTGCTTTTATTGCTGACGGAAGGCGCGTTGCTTGGCGTACTGATGTCAGCGTCGCTGATGGGGCTGTTTTTATTTTTTGAACTCCTGGCGGTGCTTTCCTACCTGCTCGTCATCCATGAGGAAGACAGCAAAGCTATGCTGGCTGGCGCCAAGTACCTGTACATGACGATTGGCGCTGGCCTGGCTATCTTTTACGGCTTGGTCGTTACCTACTACTTGGCAGGAAGGACTGACTTTGTTGCCGGCGGCTACCTGGCCGCTTCTCCGCTGGCTGCTTCAGGGCTGTTTGCCTTTCTGCTTGGTTTTGGCATTAAGGCGGGTATGTTTCCGCTGCATATCTGGTTGCCGGATGCTTATTCTGCTGCTCCGGCGCCTGTCAGCGCGATCCTGTCAGGCTGTTTGGCCAAAATGGGGGCTTATGGGCTAATTAGGGTGATTTACGATGTTTATGGCCCCGAAGTTGTGCTGGCTGTTTCCTTTGACACAGTGCTGCTGTGCTTGGCCGTGGCCACCATTTTTTTTGGCTCGGCGCTGGCTTTGCAACAGGATGAGCTAAAAAGGCGTTTGGCTTACTCCAGCGTGGCCCAGATCGGTTATGTCCTGCTTGGCATCGCCTTGCTCAGCGAGCGGGCTCTTTTTGGGGCGCTCTTCCATATTTTTTCCCACGCCCTGATGAAGGGAACCCTCTTTCTCTGTGCCGGCGCTATTATCACGCAAACCGGGAAGAAGAATATCAGTGAACTGGCTGGCCTTGGCCGCCAGATGCCGCTGGTGATGGGCGCCTTTACGCTGGCCGCTCTGTCCATGGTCGGCCTCCCGCCGTTTAACGCTTTTATCAGCAAGTGGAACTTAGCGCTCGCCTCTCTGGAGGGTGGCCTGCCGCTCTTGGTAGGCGTACTGATTATCAGTAGCCTGCTCAATGCGCTCTATTACTTTCCCATAGTGATTAGTGCCTTTTTTGCCAGCCCTGCCCCGCAAGCCCCGGTGTCTGCCGGCATTCTGCCGGCAGGAATGCTTTGGACTACGGTGCTGATGGCGCTGCTTTGCGTGAGCTTTGCTTTCCTGCAGCCATACTGGCCCGGC
Source organism: Dethiobacter sp. (assembly GCA_018333395.1). The sequence continues at coordinate 5,388 of JAGXSQ010000047.1, read as the reverse complement.
CTTCTTGTCGGCCGGATTGCCGCCGCGCTTTTCTAAGGCAAAACCAGAGAAATCCCCTGAGGAGATGACTTAACAGTGGAGCTATATCTGCTTTTTATCGCGGGTTGTTTTCTAGCCTTTCCACTAGTACTCCTTACGTCCCAAAAAACAAGATATCTTGTGCTTTTAGCCATGATTTGCCTGATGCTGCTTTTAGCTTTTCATAATCTTTCCGGCGTAGAGCTGGGGGAATTTACCGTCTTACCATCTCTGGAGGACCTTGGGTTGGCTCCGCTGTCTTTTGCGGCACATCCTTATGCCAGGATGGCTGTCTTTAGCTTTTTGTTTGTCGGTGCTTTGGCACTGCTTTACGGGTTACAGGTAGCCACCCCGGCCGAACTGGCCGTTTCGTTGCTTGCCGTGGCCAGCACCATCGGCATTGGCTTTGCCGCCAACTTCATTACGCTGTTCATTTTCTGGGAAGTGTTAACATTCTCCGTGGCGATGCTAGTATTGCTAAAGATGACACCGCAGGCCCTAGCGCTCGGGTATCGGCTGATGATTTTACATGTTTTGGGTGGCCTGTTATTGCTGGTGGGCATTATGCAGCATCACGCGGCTACGGGTTCGTTCGCCATCACAGTACCTGAAGCGGGAGGGCTATTTTTTGTATTGGCCATCGGTTTTAAAGCAGCATTTCTCCCTCTCCATATCTGGGTGGCCTGGGCTTATCCAACGGCCTCATTTACTGCCAGTGTGATTCTAGCAGGCTTAACCACAAAAGTGGGCGTTTATGCCGCAGCCCGGATTTTACCGGCTCATCCAGCCATGGTGCTAATGGGCGCCTCCATGGCTGTTTTTGGGGTTATCTGCGCTCTGTGGCAAAAGGATCTGCGGCGAATTCTTTCCTGTCACATTATCAGTCAGGTGGGCTACATGGTGGCGGGTGTCGGCGTTGCGACCGCGGCCGGTATTGACGGCGGGCTGCTACATGTGGTAAATTCCGCACTTTATAAGGCACCGTTATTTATGAGTGCGGGCGCCGTCCTTTTTGCGGCCGGGACGGAAAATTTGCCTGCCCTCCATCATCATACAGAAGGCGAAGAGACAACTCCGGTATGGAAAAGCATGCCTGTTGCCGCCTTGGGAGCGGTGGTTGGCGCCCTGGCCATTTCCGGGGTGCCTCCCTTTAATGGGTATGTCAGCAAATACCTGTTGAAAACAGCTCTAGATGGCGCCGGGGTTGTCGAGTGGCTGCTGATGTTTGCCAGTGTGGTCACGGTAGTATCTCTCTGTAACCTTGTCTACTTTGGCTTTATTAGCGCGCGAACCTGCCGGCAAAGGGAACTGCCGGTAACAATGAAGGCCGGTATAATAAGTACTGCTGCTTTTTGTCTTATCCTGGGCGTGTGGCCCCAGCTAGTGAGCGGCATCCTCCCCCACGATTCCAAGCTTGCTGTTTATTCCGCTCCAGGTGTTCTTGCCGCTCTGCAAATATTGGGGATTGGCCTGATTATATTTATGGCTATAAAAGGTCTCCTTGAGAAAGGCCGCCGTGTGTCGGCTTGGCTTAGTGTCGAGGAGCTTATTTATCAACCCCTGGTTAATAAAACGCTGCTTAGCTTTACCTTGGCCGGTCGCCTGCTGGAGGGGCTTCTGGACAAAGTGTTTTTGGGTGCTCTTGTCCCTCTTGGTCGGTCAGCCGAGGCGGTGGGGCGTCTGGATACGTTACTGCTGCCCCAGGCCGGGAAGTCAGTGCTTCATAGGGTCACTGTGCTGTGGGACATCGCCTACGCTTTTGTACAAAAGAAGGTGACGGAAATTCAGGTTTGGGTAAGACAGGCGGAGTTGGCAACCTTTTTCACACTCATCAAACTGGACTACAACCCGCGCGGAGATCAGGTCTATCGCAAGCTGACGCTGATGAGCCTAGACATGTGTATTTTCCTGGTGGTTATTATTCTTGTTATCGTCCTTAGTGTTCGCTATCTGACCATGTTTGCCCAATAGGAGGCGACCAGGATGGATATTTCACCGTTTTGGGCGGTTTTTCTCCCTGTACTGGGAGCGGTATTGATTGCCTGCTGTAAGGAAGACTGGGAACGGCCGCGCCAGGCGCTGGCCGTTTCCACCAGTGTTCTGACATGTGCGCTGGTGGCTAGGGCCTGGCCTGTGGTGCTGCAGGGCGGTGAATATCGCTTCACCATCATCCAGATTAGCCCGGGACTAAGTGTTACCTTTGCTGCGGAACCACTGGGTCTGTTGTTCGCTATGCTGGCCTCCATGCTTTGGATTTTTGCCACATTCTATGCCCTCAGCTATATGACACAAGAGCACCACCGCCGCCGCTTTTTTACCTGCTATACGCTGGCACTGAGCGCTACCATGGGCGTGGCTTTTTCGGCCAACCTTTTTACGCTGTATATTTTTTATGAATACTTGGCCCTAATCACCTATCCGCTGGTCATCCACAAACAGACTGCTGAGGCGTATGCTGCCGGTACAAAATATATTATTTACTGCTTTGGCAGCGGTGCCCTTATTTTTCTCGGCATGTTTTCCTTGGGCGGCTTTGCCGGAACTTTGGACTTCACCCCGGGCGGATTGCCGGAGCTGGCTACTACCGACCGAAGAGTGCTGGCACTCATCTTTGTTGCTTTAATAACCGGCTTTGGTGTCAAGGCGGCGCTGATGCCGCTTCATTCCTGGCTGCCTGCGGCCATGGTGGCGCCCACTCCGGTCAGTGCTCTGTTGCATGCCGTAGCTATTGTCAAGGCGGGCGTCTTTGGCATCTTGCGTGTCTCTTATTACCTTTACGGCCCAGAGTCACTGCAGTCTCTGGGGCTGGCCGGCATCTTAGCGGCAGCGGCAGCGGGGACTATTATTATGGCGTCTGTCTTGGCCATCCGGCAGGATAAATTAAAAGCCCGTCTGGCTTATTCCACCATCGGGCAGCTCAGCTATATTATCCTCGGCGCAGCCCTGCTTTCACCGTACGGGTTAACGGGGGGGCTTGCTCATCTTGTCAACCATGCGTTGCTCAAAATTGTCTTATTCTTTTGCGCCGGCGTCATTGCTCACGAAACGGGTGCCACCCATATCAGCCAGTTGGGCGGGATCGGCCGGCGACTGCCTTACACCTGCTTCTTCTTTACGCTGGCCAGTTTGGGATTGATAGGGGTACTGCCATTGGCCGGGTATATAAGTAAGCTGTACCTTCTTGCCGGTAGCCTGCAGGCGGATAAGCCGCTGCTCGGACTGGTTCTGTTGGGCAGCGCTGTGCTTAGCGCCGTTTATTATCTGCCGATCATCATTGCCGCCTATTTCCAGGAAGGCACCTATGTAAGGACGCCGGGGCTGGAAAGCTCTCCAGGCCTGTTTTTCCCGACGGCTGTCCTGACTGTTTTTTGCTTTGTGTTTGGTCTTTTTGCTCACCAGACCACGTTGCCACTTATTAACCGCATCATCATGGCAGTTTTCTGATACACCGCAAGAAAGTGCGCCTTTCGTCAAGAAAGTGTTTTCCATCAAATTGATTGGAGAGAAAGAGATAATGACACAAACAGCCCTGCTTTGGCAACCGGCGGTCGCCGTCCTTATTCCGCTAGGCTTTGCTCTTTTTCTGGGGGTCGGTGGCAAAGCGGTGAGGGAAAAGGGCTCTTATCTCTCGGTTTGTGCGCTGGCAGCTTCTTTCCTAGTGCTGGCTCCCCTGGCGGACGATGTCTGGGGCGGCCAGGTGCTGACCGTTAATTATCCATTTTTGCCTCCTTTTGGTCTTTCTTTCCAGATAGACCAGCTGAGCCTAGCAATGGCCGTCCTCTTCCAGCTACTTGGAGCGGTAGCTGCTCTCTATAGTGTCGCCGTGCGGCCAACTGGCGAGGCGCGCCGCTTTCAGGCCGCTTTTCTTTTCGTGTTGGCCTGCGCTCTTGGCCTGGTGCTGGCCGGAGACCTGCTCAGCTTGTTCCTGTTTTTCGAGGCCATGTCGCTGGCCTTTTTCGTCCTAGTGATCCACCGTGGCGACAAGCCGTCTGTGGATGCGACAATAAAATACTTGTATATGACGGTCGGTGGCGGCGTCCTGTATTTTGCTGCTCTAGCGGCCGTGTTTGTGAGTGCAGGAAGTTTCCATTGGCAGGAGGGAGGCTTTCTCGTGCCCGGGCCGTTTCTTCTGCCGGCCTTCTTTGGTTTTGCTGCGGCTTTCGCGCTTAAATCAGGCCTCTTCCCGCTCCACTTCTGGATGGCCGACGTTTACGGCAACGCACCGGTGCCTGCCGTTGTTTTGTCCTCCATGGTGCTACTCAAGACCGGTGCCTACGGGATGACGAGGATAATCCACCATGTTTTCGGCGCAGAGCTACTGTTGCAGCAAGGATGGCAACAGGTCTTGCTGAGCATGGCGGCGTTCACCATTCTTTACGGGTCTGTTTGCGCCTTTTCGCAGCGGGACTTGCTGCGAAGACTAGCATATTCCAGCATGGCCCAGCTCGGCTACGTCTATCTCGGCATTTTTCTGCTGACGCCGGCGGCTCTGGTCGGCAGCATTTATCACATTATGTCGCACGCAGTGCTGAAAGGAACAATGTTGGTGTGCGCCGGTGAAATAGTCGACCAGACAGGTAAGCGGAACGTTGATCAAATGGCCGGTATCGGCTGGCAACTGCCGCTAACGATGGCTGCTTTCTCGCTGGCAGCGCTGACCGTGGTAGGATTGCCGCCGTTAAACGTCTTTATAAGCAAATGGTATTTAAGCGTGGGGGCGCTGGCGGCGGGGCAGCCGTTGCTGGTAGTGCTACTGCTTGTCAGCAGCATCTTAAATGCAGCCTATTTCCTGCCAATGGTGGTGACCGCCTTTTTCGGCGGAGAAGAAAGACACCAAAAAAGTCTGCGCTGTGAGCGGCTGTCCTGGTCCACTCTGCTGGCGCTCGTTTTGCTCGTTGCCGCTGGCGTGGTGTTTGCTTTAACTCCAGACAACTGGCCGCTACGCTGGGCTGAAGGTATCGCGACCGCCTTCTGGCCAGGAAAATAGGCTTTTTATCTTTAAAGAATCACCGTAATTGAGAAAAAATTATCAATTTTCTCACAAATCTTGCAGGATATTTGTAAAGGGAGGGGAATAGAAATTACCAGTTGCAATTCTCCATCCGACAATGCACCTGGACATCTAAGGGGGGTGGCCATGAAGAGGGAGGCCGAAAAAAAAAGCAACGACGCAGAACAACAACAGGAGGGGACACAAATAGTGCAGCAGCCTGCAACGCTGGAGGTGAAAAAAGGAAGGAAAAGGGTGCGGCTGGAGTTTGCTTCGGAGGCAGACCGAGACGGCTGGCAAAAGGCGTATCGCAAGACTCGTTGGTACACTTTTTATTTTCTGGTCGGGGTAGGCATCAACTTTTTGATGTACTTTGCCGG
>JAGXSQ010000046.1 GCA_018333395.1 Dethiobacter sp. | reverse complement strand
GTGATTAAATATCTTGAAATGCCTGATATGACTTTATCCTGTTTCTGAAACCTTCATTCTGGTAGTAGGGGCGGGTTTCAAACCCGCCCCTACTACGCATCATCCTCCTATTTGAGTAAGAGCCTAAAAACATGCTTGCAAGACAGCTTGCGCTGCGGTAATCTGGCTATGTGCCCAAAGTTTGTCTCTCCGCAGGTCAAAGTTAAGAGGTAAAAGCATGCCAGAGCTTTCAGAAAGAATTAAGGACCTTGTTTCCAGGCACTCCGCGCAGGGGGTGACGCTTGGGCAGTTGCTGGATAAAATGGACAGGCAGGGCGTCGGCTTTCTGATGGCTTTGCTGTCTTTGCCCTTGCTTGTACCGCTGCCGCCGGGCGTCGGTGCACCTGCCGGTATCTTGCTGCTGGTGTGGTCTTCTCAGCGTCTGTTTGGCGCGCGTGTGCCGTGGTGTCCCGCTTTTTTGCGCCGCCGGCGCTTCTCACCACAGGTCCTGGAGAAGCTAGCCGACAGAGGGCTTCCGATTATTAGAAAACTAGAGAAATACGGCAGCGGTAACGGTGTGCTGACGAGTGAACCGGCGGTGAAAACAGCCTGCCTGGTAGTCATGCTCATGGCTACGTTGATAATTTTACCGACGCCTTTTTTAAATCCGCTCTTTGCCACTGTGGTCCTGCTGCTTGGTATCAGTCTGTCCAGCTTGAATGTTAAGCTTTACGCGGCGGGAATTTTTGGTGGAGCGGCGGTGATTTTGTTGCTGCTGTCGCTTGTTTGGACGGCCTTTTTGGAGGGACGCAGATTTTTCGGCCCGTAGTGAAAAAAAGGATTCTGTCGCCGGCTAGGTAAAAGACGTTTACGGCCAGACAAACTAATGAGGCCCTGGAATAAGTCATATATTCCTAGGGCCTCATTTTATGGTGCGCCCGGCATGGGCGATAGCTTGGCGGTGAAAGTCCGCTGCAGGCTTGGCAGCGGGAACCAAAAAACTTGGGCCATGATTCAGAAAAGGCTACTGGAGAATCTCCCATAGCCTTATCCTGTCTCGTACCTTAACAAACGAACATCTTACTAAACGCGAAATGATGGTGCGCCCGCAGGGATTCGAACCCCGACTTCAGGCTCCGGAGGCCTGCGTGATATCCCTTTCACTACGGGCGCAAGCGCTAGCTCATGATAACATTTTCGGCTCCAAAAGTCAAACGCAAATGAGGGGCTGATTACCGGGACATACTAAGCGCAACAGAAAAAATCGGAGAGCACGCGAACGACAGCGGCAAAGTCGGTCGTCGGTTAAAGTGTGCCGGTGGGCAGGAAATTTGCGGTATATATGGAATACAACATTCGGGCTTGCTTTGCAGGGAAATTTAACTTTGTAATAAGGGGGAACAATTTTGACCAGTTTCCGGCAGATTCAGCTGCCAAACGGTATCAACCTGATCATCCACCCCACCAAGAAGTTTAAGACTGTCTTGGCGCAACTCGTTTTTCACCGTCTCTTGCGCCGGGAGGACGTAACAGCGGCTTCGCTTTTTCCCGCTGTGTTGCAGCGCGGCTGCGCTAGTTATCCTACACGGCAACTGCTCGCGTACAGGTTGGAAGAGCTTTACGGCACTGAACTGGCAGCAGCAGTCATCAAAAAAGGCGAAAGGTTACTTATTTCTTTTACTTTGGACCTGGTCCATGACCAGTACCTGCCTGCGGAAGACGACCTATTGCGCAAAGGCCTGGAAATTTTATGTGATGTGGTTACTAATCCCGTTACCGAGGGTGGTGGGTTTAGGGCGGACTATGTCAGCCAGGAGAAGGAACAGCATGAAAAGGTGATCCGCGGCCTGATTAACGACAAGGTGGCCTATGCGCAGGAACGCTGTCTGCAGGAGATGTGCGCCGATGAGCCGTTTGGCGTCTTTAAGTACGGGACGCTGGAGCAGCTGGCGGCACAGCAACCGGAATCTTTGTATGCGTTTTATCGCCGTTCTCTGGCGGAAAGCCCGGCAGAATTGCACATTATTGGCGATGTAGACGCGGGCGCTGTTGGGGCGCTGGTGGAAGAGATTTTCCACTTCCCGCGGGACAAGGCTGTTGTGACCCCTGAGACGCTCATCAGGAAGCAGGTAGCGGAGGTTCGCTACCTGCGGGAAGAGCTGGACATCAATCAGGGCAAACTGGTGATGGGCTTTCGTACCGGCCTTACTTACGGCGATGAGGACTATTTCCCATTGCTGATGTATAACGGGATTCTTGGTGCTTTCCCTCACTCTAAGCTCTTCCAGAATGTGCGGGAAAAAGCAAGTCTGGCGTATTATGCCTACTCTAGGCTGGAAAAGCATAAGGGGCTGATGATCATTTCTTCCGGCATCGAAATGGAAAACTATGAGCGAGCGCTGGAGATTATTGACTCCCAGGTGAAATGTATGGCCCAAGGAGAGATTAGCGAGGAGGAGTTCACCAATACCGTGAGCGGTTTGCGTAACCACTTTCTGGTGGAGGAGGATAACCCGGGTCTGATTGTTAACCGTGCTATAGACGACGCCCTTGCTGGTCGCACGGAGGACACGGCCCGACTTCTGGAGCGCCTGGAAGCCGTTACTTTGGAAGACGTGGTGCGAGTAGCCGGACAGGTTGAGCTTGATACGGTCTATTTCCTGACGGGAAAAGGGGGCGTACGGAAGTGAACGGAGTGCTGGAAAACAGCTTGCTGCAGGAAAAAATCTTCTGGCAGCGGGTGGAGCCCGGTCTAGAAGTTTTTGTGCTGCCCAAGCGCGGCTACAATAAAAGGTATGCTACATTTTCGACCAACTTTGGCTCTATTGACTCACATTTTGTCGTTGAGGGACAGAATGAAGAACTGGTGGTGCCCGACGGCGTGGCCCATTTCCTGGAGCATAAGCTTTTTGAGGAAGAGGGAGGCAATGTTTTTGACCGGTTTGCCAGGCTTGGCGCCTCAAGCAACGCCTTCACCAATTTCACCAACACTTCTTACCTCTTTTCCTGTACTGATCACTTTGCGGAGTGCCTAGAGATTCTGCTCGATTTTGTCCAGAGTCCTTACTTCACTAAGGAAAGCGTAGAGAAGGAAAAGGGCATCATAGAACAGGAAATCCGCATGTATGAGGACAATGCTCAGTGGCGTGTGTTCTTCAACTTACTGACAGCGCTTTATCGCCATCACCCGGTCAAAAATGACATTGCCGGCACGGTGGAGAGCATCAGCCAGATCGACCAAGACGTGCTTTACAAGTGCTATCGGACCTTCTATCATCCGAGCAACATGGCTGTCTTTGTGGTGGGCGACGTGGAGGCAGAGCGGGTTTTCTCCCAGGTGGCCGAAAACATTGGCCGGCGCAACTACAAGCAGCTCGGGGAAATCAGGCGCTTTTACCCTCCAGAGCCCGATGAACTGGAACGGGAGCAGGTGACGCAGGAACTCGTTGTTTCGCAAGCCATTTTTAACTTGGGCTTCAAGGAAAAGGACTTGGGCTATGATGGCGAACGACTGTTTGCGCGCGAAATAGCTACCGGACTGGTTCTGGATGTGATACTTGGTTCCAGTTCCCGCCTCTACAACGAACTTTATGAGGCAGGCCTGATTGACGAGGAGTTTGAGGCCGGCTATGTGGCGGAGAAAGACTACGGACACACGTTAGTGGGAGGAGAAACGAAAGACCCGGAAGGTCTGTACTTACGGTTGATGGACGGAATCAGGCGGGTACAGCGGGAAGGTATTTCCGCTGAACAGTTTAGGCACCACCAGCGTAAGCAGGTGGGCGAATTTCTGAAGAGTTTTAATTCCCTGGAGTTTATCGCCAACAATTTTCCGGCCTATCATTTCAAGAAAATCAACTTTTTTACCTACATGGAACTGTTGAACAGACTCACTTTGGAGGAAGTCAACAGGCGGCTGCAGGAGCATTTCTCTGCGGACAACCACGCTAGGTCGGTTATTTTGCCGAAAGAAAAGACCGTCCGCTAAACTTGCGCGCGGGCAGGATTTTTCTGCCGACTGTGGAAACTATGCAGTAGTTAAATAACTTGGCGGGGAGGGGTGTAGTTGGGCAGGGAATTGCTGACCGTTGAAGATTTGTGCCGTTTAACCCGGGAGCAGGCCAGGGAAAATTTCCGCGAGTTTATGAACCCTGGTCTTTGCACACTGATGGGATTGCTGGACTTTGACAAGCTGTTTGTCAGGGCAGAAGGCGTCCACGTCTGGGACAGGGACGACCATTGCTATCTGGATTTTGTGGGTGGCTACGGCTCGCTCAGTCTGGGCCACAACCACCCGCGGGTGCTGGAGGCTTTGCGGCAGGTCAGCACGATGCCCAACCTGCTGCAAGTATCCATGGGGGCAGCGGCCGGCGCGCTGGCGCACAACCTCGCGAAAATCACACCGGGAGAGCTGCGCCACACTTTTTTCTGCAACAGCGGTGCTGAAGCGGTGGAAGGCGCCATTAAACTGGCCCGGATAGCTACCGGGCGCGGCAGGATTATCTCCTGTCGCAGCGGGTTCCATGGCAAGACCATGGGTTCTCTTTCTGTTTCCGGCCGGGAAAAGTACCAGAAAGGCTTTGAGCCGCTGCTGCCAGGCTGCAGTGTAGTCAACTTCGGCGATCTGGATCAGCTGGAAGCGGAGCTGAAGTCCCGGGAGGCGGCGGCGTTTGTAGTGGAGCCGATTCAGGGAGAAGGCGGGATTATTTTGCCGCCGGATGGTTATCTCCAAAAGGTGCAGGCCCTTTGCCGGCGCTACGGTACGTTGTTCGTGGCCGACGAAATCCAGACGGGTTTCGGCAGAACCGGGAAAATGTTTGCCTGCGAGCATGACGGCGTTGTGCCGGATGTCCTTTGCCTGGCCAAAGCGCTGGGCGGCGGTATCATGCCCATCGGCGCTATGGTCACCACGTCGGAGTTGTGGAACAAGGCCTACGGTGGGATTGAAAAATGCCTGCTCCATACTTCTACCTTTGGTGGTAACACCTGGGCGGCAGCTGCTGGTATAGCCACTATTGCGGTGTTGCTGGAGGAGGACTTGCCGGCTCGTGCTGCTGAGCTTGGCGACTATCTGCTCGCTGGCTTGCACAGACTGCAGGAGCGGCACCCGATTATTCGTGAAGTGCGCGGCCGCGGCTTGCTGGTGGGCATTGAATTTGAACAGCCCGCCAAAGGCGTGTTGGCGAAAGTAGCCGGTGCTGTCAACAAGCTGGCGGAGGAATACATGGGGGCCATGGTCGCTGGCGTGCTGCTCAACCGGTACCGGGTTATCACTGTCTATACGTTGAACAATCCGAATGTTATCCGCCTAGAGCCGCCGCTCGTTGTCACCAGGGAACAGATTGATACAGTGCTGCAGGCGCTTGACGAAACTTTTGAGAAGAATCGCTCGCTGCTAGGGTTTAGCCTCTCTGCGGGTAAAACAATCTTCTCTGGTGTGCTGGGAAGGAGAAAATAACTCCGCCGAAGGGGAAGCAGCCCCTATTGGAGGGTAAAGGCGGCGGGTCTTTGATACCGGTAAAGACACTGGACCGCTGCCTCAGCCAGCGCTGCGAATTACGCAAATTATCGCCTGACAGAGCGTCAAAAATGTGCTGGAGCGCCAAAATGGGGTTATAATATAGGGAGAAAGCTTTCCGGAAGGAGGCGTCCCATGAAATCTCAGGAGATAGAAGGCTGGGTGACCATTTTTGAAGCGGCTAACATTGATGAGGCTAATATTATCAAAGGTCTGCTGGAGGCAGCCGAGTTCCCGGTGATCCTCGAAAGAGAAATAATTGGTGCTATTTATGGCCTTTCCGTTGGCCCGCTAAGCGAGGTAGCGGTCAAGGTGCCACGGGAATGGGCTGCCCGCGCCGTGCAGTTGTTGCAGCCCGCACCTTTTGGCGAAGTGACGGAAGAATAGGAGGGGGGAAGGCAAGATGTCGGGCTGGGGCTACCTAGTGTTGCTGGCGGTTTTTCTGGCCTTATCCTGGAGTATGCGAATTATTCTGTCCAGGAAGGTCCGAGGCAAAGTATTGGCGGAGGAAGAAAAAAACGCCCGGAGCAGAAGTGAATAAAGCTGTGCACAGGGTGGAGGTGCTGTGCGATTTCGATGGGACCATCACCAATGATGACATCGGGTTTCGCATTATTGAAGCTTTTGGCAGCCCTGGCTGGCAGGAAGTAGAAGAGGCCTACCAGCGCGGCGAAAAAGGCTCACGGCAGGCATTGCTGGAAATTTTTTCCTTGATCCATGTTTCTGAGGATCGTCTCCGCCGTTTCATTGAGGGAAATTTTCATGTTGACCCTTATTTCGGTAGTTTTTTAGACTTTTGTGGCCGCCTGAATGTTAATGTCACTGTACTGAGCGACGGTTTTGATTTCTATATTGATCTGATGTTTGCCAAGTTTGGTGTAGAGGTGCCGTATCTGGCCAACAGCTTGCGTGTCGTTGACGGTAGCCTGCTGGCTACTTTCCCGCATCATAGTGCTTGTTGCGGTCTGTGCGGGAATTGTAAGCGTACCTACGCCGAGCAGTTAAAAAGGCGGGGTGCCGCCATTATCTATATTGGTGATGGATGCTCTGATCGCTGTGCCAGTGAGACGGCGGACATTGTTTTTGCTAAGGATTTCCTGGCGGAGCACTGCCGCCAAAAAGGTATCAACTATCGCCCGTTCAAGGGTTTCGCCGATATCCTGCGGGAGTGTCATGCGGGCTTATTTGCGGGATTAAAAGGTCAGGAGGAGGCCAAGTTTGAAGGTTGCAAGTAACGTATTAGAACTGATTGGCGCTACACCTATGGTTCGCCTTAACAAGCTGACTGGGCCATTGGACGCGGAAGTTTTGGTTAAACTCGAATCTTTCAATCCGGGTGGCAGCGTTAAAGACCGCATTGCTATGAGTATGATTCTGTCGGCCGAAAAAGAGGGTCGCCTGCAGCCCGGCGACACTATCCTGGAGCCGACCAGCGGCAACACAGGGATTGGCCTGGCCATGCTAGCGGCGGCCAGAGGCTACCGACTTATCTTGGTGATGCCGGAGACTATGTCCTTGGAGCGCAGGACGTTGCTAAAAGCTTTCGGTGCCGAATACATACTGACGCCGGGAGCCAAGGGGATGAAGGGTACACTGGAGAAGGTGGATGAAATTTTACTGGAACGCCCAGAATATTTTGTCCCCCAGCAGTTTGCCAATCCGGCTAATCCGCAAATCCACCGTGAAACCACGGCTCGGGAGGTTCTGGAGCAGACCGGCGGACGGTTGGACGCTTTCGTGGCGGGCGTGGGTACCGGCGGGACTATCACCGGTGTCGGTGAAGTTTTGAAGAAAGAAAAACCCGCTGTGCAGGTTGTCGTTGTTGAGCCAGCGGCTTCCCCGGTGCTTTCCGGCGGGCCTCCAGGGCCGCATAAAATTCAGGGTATCGGGGCTGGCTTTGTCCCTTCGGTGTTGAACTGTGCCGTTATCGACCGCATCATTACGGTCACCAACGAAGAAGCAATGCAAACAGCACGGCGTCTGGCCGTTGATGAAGGGCTATTGCTCGGTATTTCCAGCGGCGCTGCTGTTTTTGCGGCGCTGCAGGTAGCGCGTGAGTTGGGGGACGGTCGGCGTGTCGTCACGGTGGCTCCTGATACCGGTGAACGCTATCTTTCTACAGAACTGTTTAAAACCGACTAATCTAGAAGCATTTTTTGCTGTCGCGCCGAGTACCAAGGAGGAGAACGCAATTGTCAAGGCAGGAAAAGGAATTCGTTAAGGAAATCACGCCCCGCGAGGTGGACTACTCCCAGTGGTATCTGGATGTGGTCCTTAAAGCACAGCTGATGGATTATTCACCTGTCAAGGGTTGCATGGTTATCCGCCCTTACGGTTATGCCCTTTGGGAAAACATGCAGCAGGGTCTAGACAGGCGCATCAAGGCTACTGGCCACAAAAACGCCTACTTCCCTCTTTTTATCCCGGAGAGTTTGCTGCAGAAGGAGACAGACCACGTGGAAGGGTTTGCGCCGGAGGTGGCTTGGGTTACCCACGGTGGGAACGAGAAGCTGGCCGAGCGGCTGGTAGTGCGGCCTACATCGGAAACGATTATCTGTGAGATGTACAGCCGCTGGATTCAGTCTTGGCGAGACCTGCCTGTTTTAATAAATCAGTGGTGCAATGTGGTGCGCTGGGAAAAGGTGACGCGTCCGTTTCTTCGGACTTCCGAGTTTCTCTGGCAGGAGGGGCACACCGCTCATAGCAATGAAGAGGAGGCAGAGGCAGAGACGCTGCAGATGCTAGATGTTTACCAGGACTTTGTGGAAAACGACCTGGCCGTGCCTGTCATTACGGGGCGCAAGACTGATAACGAAAAATTTGCTGGGGCGCTACGCACTTATACTATCGAGGCTCTGATGAGTGACGGCAAGGCGCTACAGGCGGGCACCTCCCATAACCTGGGAGAGCATTTTGCCCGGGTCTTTGATATTACTTACCTGGACCGCGACGGGGTACTAAAGTACGTTTGGCAGACTTCCTGGGGCGTCTCTACGCGGCTTATCGGGGCTATTATCATGGTTCATGGCGATGACCGGGGCTTGGCGTTGCCGCCCAAGGTGGCGCCAGTGCAGGTAGTCCTAGTGCCTATTGCGCCCAAGAAAGCGCGTGAAGCGGTGTTGCCGCACGCGCAGGCACTCCTTGCCGAGCTGCAGAATGCAGGGGTGCGTGTGGAGATGGATGACCGGGAGGAATATTCGCCAGGCTGGAAATTTAACGAGTGGGAAATGAAAGGGGTGCCGCTAAGGCTGGAGTTTGGCCCGCGCGACCTAGAGAGCGGCCAGGCTGTCCTAGTGCGCCGAGATACTGGCGCAAAGGAGATGGTCTCTCTTGAGGAGCTACAGGAGAGGGTGGCGGTGTTGCTGGGTGAGATACAGGTTAATATGCTGGAAAAAGCGCGTCAGTTCCGGGAGACCAACACCAGCCGCACGGATGATTACGAGGAATTTAAAAAAATCATCGAAGAAAAACGCGGGCTTATTCTTAGCCATTGGTGCGGCGGAGGAGATTGCGAGCAGACTATCAAGGAAGAAACGAAGGCGACTATCCGCTGTCTTCCCTTCAACCTGGAAAAGTCGACAGGCAAGTGCCTGCGTTGTGGCAGTGAATCGGGCCTAGCAGTTTATTTTGCCCGTGCTTACTAGAAAAATCATCTGAGGGAGGGGAAAGACGGTGGCCAGCAAAGTTTACTTTGCCGACATGCGGGCTAATTCCAGGCATGAGAGCCTGCCGCGGAAGGTAGAAAAACTGTTTGAGGCGGCAGGGTTTGCGAACCTTGTCGGGAAGGACGACCTGGTGGCAGTTAAGATGCATTTTGGCGAGAAGGGAGGCACAGCTTTTATCAGTCCGGTGCTGGTGCGGCCGGTAGTGGACAGGGTGAAAAAGGCGGCCGGCAAGCCTTTCCTGACGGACACCAATACGCTCTATGTAGGCACTCGCGCCAATAGTGTGGACCATCTCCAGACCGCCATCGAAAATGGCTTTTCTTATGCTACAGTCGCTGCGCCGCTAATTATTGCCGACGGACTTTTGGGCAAGAATTTTGTGGAGGTGCCTATCAACGGCAAACATTTCACAAAAGCAAAAATCGGCAGTGACATTGCTAACGCCAACGCCATGATTGTCCTTTCCCATACCAAGGGCCATATCGTTTGTGGTTTTGGGGGGGCGCTTAAAAACCTGGGTATGGGTTGCGGCAACCGCGGCGGTAAGCAGATGATGCATTCTGCCCTGAAGCCGAAAGTCGGGGAGGAAGCGTGCCAGGCTTGCGGTGTGTGCCTGAAATGGTGTCCGGCCGATGCTATCGTGCTCTCAGAGAAGACGGCGGTTATTGACCATGATAAGTGCTTTGGCTGTGGCGAGTGTACGGTCATCTGCCCGCCGCGGGCGATAAAAATTCAGTGGAAAAGTGAGACAGTAGACGTGCAGGAGCGGATGGCTGAATATGCTCTGGCGGCGGTTCAGGATAAAGCAGGTAAAGTGGGCTTTTTTAATTTTGTTCTGAATGTAACGCCTGACTGCGACTGTAACAGTTGGAGTGATGCTGCTATTGTCAGTGACGTGGGTATTCTGGCGTCGGTGGATCCGGTGGCTATTGATCAGGCGGCTCTTGACTTGATCAACGGACAGGCGGGCCTGCAGGGTACCCGCCTGGAAGCAGGCTTTGCCGCAGGAGAGGATAAGTTTAAAGGCGTTTATCCCAACACAGACCACGAGGCGCAGCTGCGCCATGCGGAGTGGCTCGGCATGGGTAGCCGTCAGTACGAACTGATCCGGGTGTAGCGTGATGACTGATAAGCAGACTTTGCGCCGGGAAGTGCTGGCCCGGCGCGAGGCGTTGTCCTGGGAGGAGATCGGGGAGAAAAGCAGGCAAATTGCGGTGAGACTGTTTGCGCTGCCCGCCTACCGGCAGGCAGCCACGGTGATGTATTTTCTTAACTTTGGCAAAGAAGTGCAAACGCTGGACATGGTCACCGCCTCACTCGCTCACGGTAAACGGGTGGTAGCGCCAAAGACTGTGCACAGCGAGCGACGGATGATCTTGTCGGAAATCCTTGACGTAGCTCTCGACCTGGCGCCGGGAAGATGGGGGATACCTGAGCCGAAGCCGGAGCGGCTGCGACCTGTTGCGGCCGATGAGATTGATTTTGTCCTTGTTCCTGGTGTGGCTTTTGACGAGCGAGGCAACCGCCTTGGTTACGGAGGGGGCTACTACGACCGATTTTTTGCGGAGTTGCGGGAGGATGTGCCGCTGGTGGCCCTGACCTTTGAGGTCCAGGTCGTCCCGGAAGTGCCTGTGGCCTCCTGGGACCGTCAGATAGATATCATCCTCACAGAAGAGCGCCTTATTCTAAACCCGAGATAAAAATATAAATTTTATCAATACCTGAGCGGTAATTTTTTTTCGCTTGCAGGAAAAAAACTTAGTGACCCGAATAACTAATTTAGATTGTAAGATAGTAGGGAGGTTTGCCCATGGAGAAGGCGAACGCAATTTTGGTGGAGGTTTTTTCACATTATCACGGCCGAAGGGAAGAACTGATTCCCGTTCTTCAGGAAACTCAAGACGTATTCGGTTATCTGCCGGAGGAGGCCATGCGGTCCATATCTCGTTTTATGCGGATGCCTGAAAGCCAGGTCTATGGCGTGGCGACTTTTTATTCTCAGTTTTACTTTGCCCGACGCGGCAAGCACAAGGTTAAAGTTTGTTATGGCACTGCTTGCCATGTGGCAGGCGCGACACGCGTTCTTGAGACTTTTGAACGCGAGCTTGGCATTGCTTGCGGTTGTACTTCCGAGGACTACGAATACAGCCTGGAGAGAGTCGCCTGTGTAGGCTCCTGTGCGCTGGCTCCGGTTGTTGTAGTTGATGAAGAAGTTTTTGGGCAGGTTGACCCTAGCAAAGTTGTTGAGATAGTTAGGAAATAGCGTATGCTTAGGAGAGGAGGCTGGAATTATTGATACAGATTGACTCGCCAGCAAAAATTGCTGAGATAAGAGAAAATTGCCAGCAAGCTTATGCCAGACAGAAAACACGTTTTCTTGTCTGTGCCGGTACCGGTTGCGTGGCAGGCGGAGCGTTAGCCGTTTACGGGGAGTTAAAGCGGCTGATAAGTGAGAAAGGTATCAGCACTGATGTTGAACTGCTTTTTGAAGGTCGCGAAAGCGAGGCCGGTGTGGATGTCAGCGGCTGCCACGGGTTTTGCCAGATGGGTCCATTGGTGCGCTTTGAGCCCAAAGGAATCTTCTATACAAAGGTAAAAGCCGGTGATGTGCCAGAAATTGTAGAGGCTTCCCTGGAGAAAGATACAGTCGTGGAACGTTTGCTTTATGAAAATCCTGATGGCAGCCGCTGCCCGACTGAGCACGAAGTTCCTTTCTACAACAGGCAAAAAAGGGTTGTCCTTAGCAAGTGTGGAATTATTAGCCCGGAAGATATCCGTGAATATTTTGCGGTTGACGGTTATCAGGCGCTGGCACAAGTTCTGCAGAGCTATACTCCGGAACAGGTTATCGGTGTTGTCGCTGAATCAGGGTTGCGCGGACGCGGCGGTGCCGGTTTTCCGGTGGGTAAAAAGTGGTTGTCCTGCCTTAAAGCGCCAGGAACCCCCAAGTATGTGGTCTGTAACGGTGATGAGGGAGACCCCGGGGCCTTTATGGACCGCTCGGTGCTGGAAGGAAACCCCCATGCCGTAATTGAAGGTATGATTATCTCTGCCTTTGCCATTGGCGCAAGTTATGGCTATATTTATGTGCGCGCCGAGTACCCTCTGGCTGTGACGCGTCTGCAAAAAGCTATCGAGCAGGCCAGGCAAAGGCGGATACTGGGCGATAATATCATGGGGACTGGGTTTAGTTTTGACCTTGAAGTTTTTCAGGGAGCCGGTGCTTTCGTTTGTGGCGAATCGACCGCGCTCGTCCATAGTATTGAAGGTTACCGCGGTATGCCAAAACCTCTTCCCAGAGCCCGTACGACAGAGGAGGGGCTCTGGGGCAAGCCTACGCTACTAAACAATGTTAAAACTTTTGCCTTTATCCCTGACATTATCAGAAACGGGGCAGCCTGGTTTACCGCTACAGGTACCAAAAACAGTCCGGGTACGGCCGTGTTTGCTCTAACGGGCAAGATTCGCAACAGTGGCCTCATTGAAGTTCCCATGGGTATTAAACTGCGCGAAATTATTTATGATATCGGCGGTGGCGTGCCAAACGGCAAGGAATTCAAGGCTGTCCAGACCGGCGGTCCCTCAGGCGGCTGCCTGCCGGCAAATAGACTTGACCTAGAAGTGGATTTTGACTCGCTGGTTAAGGCGGGATCCATGATGGGTTCCGGCGGTATGGTAGTTATGGATGAAACTTCCTGCATGGTTGATATCGCCCGATATTTTGTGGAGTTTACCGTAGATGAATCATGCGGACAATGTGCTCCTTGCCGTGACGGCATGTATCAGATGCTGAAAGTCTTAAAAGACATCACGACTGGACGGGGCAAAGCTGAAGACTTAGTTTGGCTTGAAGAAGCGGGCCAAGCCATTATCCGCGGCTCTATCTGTGGTCTGGGCCAGAGTGCGCCTAATCCTGTGCTGAGCACCTTAAATTATTTCCGGCACGAATACAATGCCCATATCCATGAGCAGGCCTGCCCGGCGCTCCAATGCAAAGAGTTGATTGCCTACTGGATCGATTCCGAGAAATGCGTAGCTTGTGGGCTCTGTCTGAAAGCGTGCCCGGTAGAGGCGATTACAGGCGAGAAAAAAGTCCCCCATGTCATCGACCAAGCTAAATGTACCAAATGCGGCATTTGCCTGGAAAAATGCCCTAAAAAGGTCAGCGCCGTTAGCAAACTGACTGGTCAACAAAGAATAAGTATCTTGGAAGGGGTGTAGTAATGCCCAAGGTTTTTATCGATGGCCAAGAAATAGTAGCTGCTGAGGGAGCTACAGTCTTGGAGACGGCTTTGGCAGCGGACATCTATATACCGTATCTTTGTTACCATCCTGATCTGTCTACGTTTGGTGGTTGCCGCGTCTGCATGGTGGATATTAACGGCAAGTTGGTCACGGCTTGCCGTGCGGTTGTGTCCGAGGGCATGGTTGTCCTGACGGACACCCCGGACGTTTCGCTGGTGCGCCGGGTTACGGTGGAAATGATCCTTGCTAATCATAACCCTGATTGCCAGTCCTGCGGCCGCAATCACGATTGCACTTTGCAGGAAGTCTCCGCCTATGTGGGTATTACCGAGGAGAATTTGGCGAAGCTGCGGCGGAGCGCGAGAGAGATTCCCAGTGATACTTCGAACCCGTTCTTTAAAATGGACCACACCCGCTGTATCCTTTGCGGCATCTGTGTGCGTACTTGTCAGGAAATTAATGGTGTGTCCGCGATTGATTTCAGCCATCGCGGTACAGGCACCAAGGTCAGTGCCTTGGCGGGCAAACCGCTTGCCGAATCCAAGTGCGTAGCCTGCGGGGAGTGTGTGGAACGTTGTCCTACCGGGGCGCTAGCGCGCAAAAATAACATCAATCCTGCTCGAGAAGTACAGACAGTCTGTACGTATTGTGGATGTGGGTGTGGAATTTATCTTGGCGTTCGCGGCAATGAGGTTATGAGGGTGAGGGGCAACGCGGCCAGCCCGGTCAATGAGGGTGATCTTTGTGTCAAAGGACGTTTTGGCTTTCAGTTTATCAACCATCCTGATCGTTTGACAACACCCTTGATTAAGCGTAATGGTCTTTTTGAAGAGGCTTCGTGGGAAGAGGCGCTTGACCTGGTAGCAAGCAAGTTTGTGGAGACAAAGGAGAAATATGGGGCGGAGGCTTTGGGTGGGTTAGCCTCGGCGCGGGTCACCAACGAGGATAATTATCTTTTCCAAAAGCTGCTGCGTTCTTTAGGAAGCAACAGTATTGACTGTTGCGCCCGTCTCTGACACGCCCCTACAGTGGTCGGTCTGGCCACCGTAACCGGCAGCGGCGCAATGACCAATCCTATCGGTGATATCGAGGATTGTGGCGCTATTTTTCTTATCGGTTCTAACCCTTCCGACAACCATCCGATTGTTGATTACCGGATCAGGCGAGCTGTGGCCAAAGGAGCCAAGTTAATTGTCGCCGATCCACGCCGGATACCCTTGGCGGATAGTGCCGATGTGTATCTGCAGTTTAATCCGGGAACAGACGTAGCCTTGCTAAATGCCATGATGTACGTTATTTTGCAGGAGGAACTCCAAGACAAGGACTATGTGGCTAGGCGCACCAATGCTTTTGACAGCATGAAAGAGTTTATCCTGGCGAAGTATACCCCGGAATACGCGGCGGCTATCACCGGTGTGCCAGCAGCGGATATTATCGAGGCTGCCCGGCTTTACGCTACGGCTTCCAGTGCGGGGATCTTTTACTGCATGGGAATTACCCAGCACACCTGCGGCACAGAGAATGTCCTTGCTTTAACCAACTTAGCCATGGCCACCGGCAATTTGGGCAAAGCCCACGCTGGCGTGAATCCCTTACGTGGTCAAAACAATGTCCAGGGCGCCTGTGACATGGGATGTTTACCTCACGTTCTGACTGGTTATCAGCCGTTGCATAGTGACGGCGCGACCTACTGGCAGCGTCTTCTTGGGGAAGGGGGCAAAGGAACAGGGGAGCCTCTTACTGCTCTGGAGTTTGATTTCTATGGCAAGACGCCGACGACAGTACCGGCCGACATGGTCAGCGATGTGATACGAGCCAAGTTCTCCAAGGCTTGGGGAGTGGAACTGTCCGATATTCCCGGGCGAACCATCAACGACATGTTTCATCCTAACCCTGCCAGGTGGTGCCGCACTCTTTATATTATGGGGGAAAACCCGCTACTGACTTCCCCCGATGCTTCGCATGTGCGCCAAGCCCTGGAAGCGCTGGACTTTCTCGTGGTGCAGGATATTTTTCTCACAGAAACGGCCGAGTTAGCCGATGTGGTCTTGCCGGCGGCGACCTTTGCCGAAAAAGAGGGTACTTTTCTTAATACGGAGCGGCGCTGTCAGCGCGTCCGCCGTGCTATTAAGCCGGTGGGGCAAAGCAAGGCCGATTGGGAAATAGTCCAAGACCTTGCGGAAAGGCTCGGCCTTCCCTGGAAGCATACCTCGGCCAAAGAAATCTGGGATGAAGTCCGGCAGCTAACGCCGCATTATTTTGGCGGCATGAGTTATGAGCGCTTGGAGGAGCAAGGGTTGCAGTGGCCCTGCCCCACGGAGGAGCATCCCGGTACTCCCATTATGCACCGCAAGTCTTGGCGCGGTGAAGAAGACAGATTTGCCCGCGGCATTGGTCAATTCTCCACCGTGGATTACCGTCCGCTTGCCACGGAGAAAACCGACGAGCGCTATCCCTATATTTTAACTACCGCGCGTAAATTGTACCAGTATCATACCAGAAGTATGACGGGAAGAGTAGCGGGCCTAAACGCTCTGGCCGGTGAAGAGCGGATGCAAATCAATCCCCAAGATGCCGCAAAATTAGGAATATCCTCAGATGATACCGTAAAGGTTACTTCTCCGCGCGGTGCTATCACAACACAGGTAGAACTTACCGACGAAGTGCCTCCGGGTATCTTTAGCATGAGCTTCCATTTCGCCGACGCACCGGTCAATGTGCTTACTAACCCGGCCGTTTGCAGTATGTCCGTAGCCTCCGAGGTCAAAGTCTGTCCGGTTTGCGTGGAATCAATTGAAAAGGTAGGTGCTAAATAGTGATGGAAATCGAGCGGGAAGATTATTGTTGGATGGTCGGTCCAGAGGCTATCACCCAAACATGTCATCCCGAAAAAGAGAGGGCCTTGGCAGACGGCGAGATGATCCCCGTAGAAGAAGCCTTAGTGAAGATTGCGGAAAAGGTCCTTGGGGCCAAAAAGCCGGTCATGGTGACGCCGGCGCGGATGGTGGTGTGGGCTTGGGAGGAAGGCGCGGCCGAAAAAGCCAAAGTCATCCGGGACTTGGCTGAAGCTATGGGCGCCGAAATACGGCCTATTTATGACTTGCGCCCCCAGTATCCCATAGCACGAACAGCTTGTGAGATTAATCCTTATCACGGGGATTTAGTTATTGCCCATGAGAAGTATGATGTGGCGGTCTTTTATGGCGTGGAGTGCCTTTACGCCGATGTAGCCCTGAAAATAATTCTGCAGGGCACGAAGTGCTATACCATCGCCCTTTGCGGCAAGCTTGGTCATGTTGATGCCGCGATTACCTTGCGGGATACAGGAATGGAGAGACTTAAAAAACTGGCCGAAATTATCCGCAAAAAGAAGGCAGAAGAAGTAGCTTAAGCTTGTCCGTTGTCCGCAGGCGTGGATGGTCCAACTATCACTTATGCGGAACTAACTTGACAGTCATCTTTTAAGGTTCGGGAAAATATGAGATCGGGAGGAATAAATACCTAATGGATATGAGTATGGGCCAGGTTATTATAACAAATCTTACTTCGCCGGCTATTTTATTTTTTGTCTTGGGGGCCATATCAGTTTTTATTAAGTCTGGGATAAAAATCCCGGATGCCATGAGCTACGCGGTGGTCATGTTTTTAATGGCCTCCATTGGCCTCAGGGCAGGTGCCGAAATTACAGCTATGCCTGGCGGGATAGTGGCGGTGGTGCCCTTTGCGCTGACCGCCCTGGTGTTTGGCGTAGGAATTGCTGTTATTACCTACTTCTGCCTGAACAAGTTTTTTCGTCTTGACCCTGCCAACGCAGGTGGTTTGTCAGCCGCCTTCGGGGCGGTTAGTTCGGCGACCCTGATGATTTCCATCTCCTTAGTAGAAGCCTTGGGGTTACAATATGAAGCGTTTGTTCCCGCCCTTTACCCCTTCATGGACTCTCCGGCGATTATCGTGTCTATTTTTTTAGCTAAGTGGTCTATAAGCAAGCAGGCTCTGAGCCGGGCGAACGGCAAATCTCCCGGTGCTACAGCGCAAGCTTCTGCTGACAAGATGGACTTTAATAAAATAATCCATGCCGCGCTTACCAGTACGGGGGTTTATGTTTTGCTTGGCTCACTGCTGATCGGTTTAATTACAGGCGATGCGAGGCTGGTAA
>JAGXSQ010000045.1 GCA_018333395.1 Dethiobacter sp. | reverse complement strand
GGTGGCCGGCGTGTACCCTGCCTCCAGCGCGGCGGCAAAGACAAAGGGCTTGAAGGCGGAGCCTGGCGAACGCCGCACACCCGGCGGCGGGATAGCGCGGTTGAACTGGCTTTGGCGAAAATCACGGCCGCCTACCAAAGCGCGAACCCCACCATCCCGCGGGTCAATAGCGACTAAGGCTACCTGCGGCTGTTGCCCGTCCTGCTCATTATTTCCAAAAACAGGAAGCATCTTTTCTATGGCTGCTTCCGCAGCCTGCTGTATTTCTTTGTCTAGAGCGGTATGAATCTGCAGGCCACCGCGATAAACAATCTGCGGGTCGTCGGGAAAAATTACGGCTAGTTCGCGCTGGATCAGGTGGTCGATAAAATAGGCGCCATAACGTGCTGCGCCGACGCGCAGGCTTCTGTCTCGCAGGACCAGTTCCTCTGCCTGAGCCTCCTCCTTTTCCGTGCGGGTGATAAAGCCCTCTTCAGCCATGCGAGAGAGGACCAGTTCCTGCCGGGCTTTAGCGGCAGGAAAATCAAGGAAGGGCGAATAAAAAGCGGGACCGCGCGGAATAGCTGCGAGCATGGCGGCTTCGGCCAGTGTCAGTTCGCTTGCCGATTTGCCGAAGTAAGTGCGGGCGGCAGCCTCCACTCCGTGGGCGGCATGGCCGAAATAGATAGTATTCATATATTTTTCCAGGATTTCATCTTTGCTGAAGCGGCGCTCCAGCTGGATAGCCAGGACGGCCTCCTGTAGCTTGCGTGTGATCGTTTTGTCGGCCGTCAAAAATAGGTTGCGCGCTAATTGCTGGGTGATGGTACTGCCGCCCTCTACAAAGCGTCCTTCCTGGACGTTGCGCCAGGCTGCGCGCAGGAGCGCTTGCACGTCAAGACCGAAATGACGCTTAAAACGGTGGTCTTCTATGGCAATGAAAGCTTCCGCCAACTCGGGTACTACTTGGTCAAGGGGTACGGCGAAGCGGTTTTGCTCAAAGCGGGTGCCCACGACCTGACCGTCCCGGTCATAAAAAGTGCTGGTTAGCGGCACTTTAATTTCAGGGATGTCGGCCATGCCGGCCACCGTCAGGGCCAGCAGACCCAGCAACCCCGTAGACAGAAAAGCAAATAGCAGCAGGGTAAAAAAGGTTATTCTGGCGGCTTTGCGCATTTTAGATCACCTATTATCCTTTGTTATTTTGACGGTCTTTACGGAACCTTAAAGGCAAGGAAGACAAAGGGCAGGAATTGCAGGTTTATTTTTTAAAGGCTTTTTGGTATAATGCTACCGATGTACGCCCATACGGCGCTACTCCACGATTAGCGGGATGGTTGCTAAAAGCGAGCTTCCTCGCCATATAAACTGCCCCAGGAGGAAGTTAAGGCATTAATTACAGGAGGTGTCTAAAATGTTACCGACCCCGAAAAGGTACAAAATTGTTGCTGCCGCTGCGGAGGGCTCTTTGAAGCTGACCGCTTTTGACAATGCTTTGCTGAAAGCGGGTATTGGCAACGTTAACTTGGTGCGTGTCAGCAGTATCCTGCCGCCTACTGCGGAAAAGGACCAGAACCTGTTCTTGCCGCCAGGTTCGCTGGTGCCTACGGCCTATGGCTCTATCGCCTGCGACGAGCCGGGCCTACGGATTGCTGCGGCTGTCGGCATCGGTTTTTCAGAAGATACGTTTGGCGTAATCATGGAGTTTTCCGGCGTCTGTGGGCAGCAGGAGGCGGAGGAAAAAATTGCCTCCATGTTGCGGGACGCTTTTGCCAACCGGGGCATGCGCCTGGTCAGAACGGAAATACTTGCCGTAGAGCATGTGGTGGAGAAGGTTGGCTGTGCTTTTGCGGCTGTTGCTCTCTGGTATTAAACATATGTGAGGGAAGGGATTAAGCATTATGGAGCTGTGGTACACGGAAAAACAGACTCCGCATGTCGGGATTACTTGTCAGGTTAGGGAAACGCTCTGCCACATCAAGACCCCCTATCAGGAGCTGGCGATTATTGACACGGTGCAGTTTGGCAGGATGCTGGTGCTTGATGGCATGGTGCAGACGACGGAACAGGACGAGTTTGTTTACCATGAAATGATTGCCCATGTGGCGATGCAGGTTCACCCCGCTCCGCGGCACGTGCTGGTGGTGGGCGGCGGAGATGGCGGCGCCATCCGTGAAGTATTGAAATATCCGTCGGTGGAGTCAGCGACGCTGGTGGAAATCGATGCGGCGGTCATCGAAGCGGCCAAAGAATATCTTCCCAGCATTGCCAGCAGCCTTGCCGACCCCCGGGTTCGGGTGCTGGTGGACGACGGCATTCGGCATGTTAAAGAATGTCAGGGCCAGTACGATGTGATTCTCGTAGACTCAACCGAGCCCGTCGGGCCGGCTATCGGTCTTTTCGCGGAAGAGTTTTATGCCAGCATCTACCGGGCGCTTAAAAAAGACGGCCTTTTTGTGGCCCAGACCGAGTCGCCTTTTTTTAACCGGGATCTGATTAAAAGAGTTTTCGCTCGCATTGGCCGGGTCTTTCCGCTGGCCAAGCTTTATCTGGCCAGTGTCCCCACTTACCCGAGTGGGCTGTGGAGCTTTACGGTGGGCTCCAAATGTTACGATCCGGAAGCTTCCGCTGGCAAGAAGGTTTCCACTCGCTACTACAACAAGGAGGTCCATCAGGGCGCTTTTTGTTTGCCGGTCTTTGTCCGAGAGCTGCTGGAGAACAAGGAATGAGAGCGGAACTCGAACGGCTTTGCGAGCGCGCTGGGTTTTTCCTGGCCGCTGGCACCGATTACGGGACAAGCAGCCTAGTGATTATCGGTGCGCCCATGGACATTACTGTGTCCTTTCGTCCCGGCTCCCGCGGCGGGCCGCAGGCCATCCGCAGTGCTTCGCCGGGGTTGGAGGAGTATAGCCTGTATGCGCGCCAAGACCTGCGGGAGGCCTCTTTCTATGACGCTGGGGACTTGCTTTTGCCGTTTGGCAATGTTACCCGTTCGCTAGAGCTTATAAAAGAAGCTGTAGCGCTGCTTCTGGAGGCTGGTAAATTCCCGCTGCTTTTGGGCGGTGAGCACCTCGTCAGCCTCGGAGCTTTGCGGGCGGTGGCCCAAAAATTCCCCGGGCTTGCTGTTATTCATTTTGATGCTCACGCTGATCTGCGAACTGACTATCTGGGGGAGGCCTACTCGCACGCTTCCGTTATGTATCGTGCTCATCAGGAGCTTGGTGTGGACCTTTTCCAGTTTGGTATCCGTTCCGGCACGGCGGAAGAACTGGCTTATGCCAAACAGCATACCCATTTTTATCCTTTTCATGTGCTCAAGCCGTTGCGGGAAGCGGAAAAACTGTTGCGGGGCCGGCCCGTCTATGTGACGCTCGATATTGACGTGGTTGACCCGGCTTTCGCGCCGGGCACGGGCACACCGGAACCGGGGGGGATTTCTTCTGCCGAACTGCTGGCCGCCCTGCCTCTTCTGGCGCGGCTTAACGTGGTGGCGTTTGACCTGGTAGAGGTGGCCCCACTTTACGACCCTGCCGGCATCACGGCCATGCTGGCCGCCAAGGTGGTGAGGGAGATGGTGCTGGCTTTTTCTGGGTGACGCTGCCGCAAGCGGAGCTGTTGCCAGGTGGTGCAAAAGTCAAGGGAGGAAGACTGATGGGGACTAAATATATTTTTATCACGGGCGGGGTTGTTTCTTCGCTGGGGAAAGGGATAACTGCCGCTTCTCTCGGTTGCCTGCTGAAGTGCCGGGGACTGCGGGTGACGATCCAGAAATTTGACCCGTATATCAACTTCGACCCCGGGACCATGAGCCCATACCAGCACGGGGAAGTGTTTGTGACCGACGACGGGGCAGAAACCGACCTCGATCTTGGCCACTACGAGCGCTTTATTGACATCAATTTGACGAAAAGCTCTAACGTGACGACAGGCAAAATTTACTGGTCGGTCATCAGCAAGGAGCGTAAAGGCGAGTTCCTTGGCGGTACGGTACAGGTTATCCCGCATATTACCAACGAGATAAAGTCTCGAATCCAACGTGTAGCTCAGCAGGGGCGCTTTGATGTGGTAATTACGGAAATAGGTGGTACGGTGGGCGATATTGAGAGCCTGCCTTTTCTGGAGGCCATCCGGCAGCTGAAGAACGATGTCGGACGTGACAACGTGATGTATATTCATGTGACGCTGATTCCGCATCTGGTGAAGACCGGGGAACTGAAGACAAAACCGACGCAGCATTCCGTCAAGGAACTGCGCTCCATCGGTATCCAGCCTGATGTCATCGTTTGCCGGACGGAGAAGCCGCTGTCCAAAGGAATAAAGGATAAAATCGCCCTGTTTTGCGATATCGACGCACAGGCCGTAATTGAAAACGCTGACGCGGAAACGATTTACCAGGTGCCACTGAAGCTGCATGAAGAAGGACTGGATGATATTGTGATCCGCAAGCTCGGGTTGCCGCAGGGTGCGTGCGATCTGACAGACTGGAGAGTGTTGGTGGAGCGGATCAACAAAATGACCCGCAAAGTAACCATTGCGCTCGTCGGTAAGTATGTATCGCTACGGGATGCTTATCTTAGTGTAGCGGAAGCGCTTAATCACGGTGGTTTTGAATGCGGCTGCGAGGTGGAAATCCGCTGGGTGCAGGCCGAGGAAGTGGAAAAACAGGGCGCTCTGGCACTTCTTGCCGGTGTGGATGGGGTGCTGATTCCCGGCGGTTTTGGTGAACGAGGTATTGAAGGTAAGATTGCTGCTGTGCGCTATGCACGCGAAAAGCAGCTCCCTTTTCTCGGCCTTTGCCTGGGGATGCATTGTGCGATAATCGAGTTTGCCCGCCATGTTTGCGGCTGGCAGGAGGCGCATTCTGCTGAATTTAACGCTCATACGCCAGAGCCGGTGATAGACTTATTGCCGGAGCAAAAGGATATTGAAGAGCTGGGCGGTACGATGCGCCTAGGGCTCTATCCCTGCCGTCTGGAGGAAGGGACGGTCTCACGCCTAGCGTATGCTGAGGAAGTAGTCTATGAACGACACCGGCATCGCTACGAGCTAAATAACCGGTATCGGGAAGCACTGCTGGAGAAAGGCTTGGTGATAGCCGGCACTTCTCCGGACGGACGGCTGGCAGAAATAATGGAGCTGACGGGGCATCCCTGGTTTGTGGCTGTCCAGTTTCACCCCGAGTTCAAATCACGGCCCAACCGTGCGCACCCTCTTTTCCGCGAGTTCATCCATTCTGCGCTTATGCAGCAAGAGGCCGGGAAAGGCTAAGGGTATATTTTCAGCGTGACGGGCAAAAATGCTGAAAATCAGGGTTGTCAACAAAAGAAAAAAAATATATACTTTCTTCAGACCAGAAAGGATGGTGGAAAAATGACACATGTAATTAACGACGAGTGCATCGCTTGTGGCGCCTGTGAGCCCGAATGTCCAGAGAATGCTATTTCCGAGGGCGATGATAAGTTCAATATCGCCCCGGAAAAATGCAGCGATTGTGGAGCTTGCGTCGAAGTTTGTCCGGTAGAGGCCATTCATAAGGGAAAAGATAAATAACGACCGACAAAAGGGGGCCCGAGGCCCTCTTTTGTCGGTCCCAGCCGGGTATAATACATCTTTATTGTGGGAAATTAGCATGACAACAATATATGCGGGAGGGTAAAGCATGCTCTTTTTCCGTAAAACGCGGACCAGAGGCGTCCAACGTTGGGTGGCGGGCTTTTGGCGCTTGATGCGCGGTTGGTGGCTGAAGATACGCCGCTAAAGGCGTGCAAGAGAAAAGCTTTCTAAAAATTTGCTACTAAAAAAGGAAATAGCCTCCTGAAAGAGAATATCCTCGATTTGGTGCGGTAGGTAGCACACAGAATGTTTTCAGGAGGGTTTGCGCTGATGGCTACGGTGATGGTTGTAGACGACCGGATGGGCATCCGGAGGCTGCTGCAGGAAGTATTGCAGGGTGCTGGCTACCATGTGGTCACCGCCGCAGGCGGAAAAGAAGCGCTGGAGCGTATTGTCCGCCTGTCGGTGGATTTGGTGTTGCTGGACATGAAAATGCCGGGAATGAACGGCCTGGATACGCTGACAATGCTGAAAAGAGTGCGTCCGGATGTAACCGTTCTGATTATGACGGCTTACGAGGAACTGGAAGTCCTGAATGAAGCGCAGCGCCGCGGCGCCAGCGGGCATATCTCCAAACCTTTTGACATCGAAGATCTTAAGGACGCGGTAGCCGCTAAACTGCGTGCCGCTACGGCCTGAACTGTCGCCCTTCGGGCCTAACTGACGTCCGAAAAGCGTATAGGGAGGTGTGAGAGGAATGCCTTTTGCCACGTTAAAAGAGGTGTTGGCGGCGGCCGAAGCCGGGGGCTACGCTGTAGGTGCCTTTAACGCCAACAATATGGAGATCGTCCAGGCCATCGTGGAGGCCGCCGAAAGGGAAAGATCACCTGTGATTCTGCAGGCCAGCCAGGGGGCGTTAAAGTACGCTGGAGTGGCCTATATCGCGTCTATGGTTCGCGCTGCGGTAGAGACATCCTCCATTCCGGTAGTGTTGCACCTGGATCACGGCACCAGCTTTACACAAACGATGCTTTGTCTGCGTCACGGCTTTACCTCGGTCATGTTCGACGGCTCTAAATATTCGCTGGCAGAAAATATCGCGGCCACGCGCCGGGTGGTCGAGGTAGCGCAGGCCATGGGTGCTTCCGTGGAAGGGGAACTCGGCAAAATTGGCGGTACGGAAGATGATATTTCCGTTGATGAACGCGAAGCGTTGCTAACTGATCCGGAGGAGGCTAGGCGTTTTGTGGAGGAGACAAAGGTAGACGCACTGGCCGTAGCCATTGGCACTGCTCACGGGCCCTACAGTGGGGAGCCGCAGCTCGATTTTAGCCGTTTGGCGGCTATCGACCGCCTGACAGCTGTGCCTCTGGTACTGCACGGAGCCTCCGGTGTGCCTGACAACAGTATCCGTCAGGCAGTTGCCCAGGGCGTCCGTAAAATTAATATTGATACAGACCTGCGGCAGGCCTTTACCCAGGGGGTGCGGCAGGCCATCCTTGCTTCTCCTGGTGAATACGATCCTCGTAAGCTACTCGGACCGGCCAAAGAAGCAATGAAGGCTGTCGTCAGGGAGAAGATACGTCTGTTTGGCTGCTGCGGCAAGGCATAGGAGTGAAATAGCATGCAACTCTTTCTGGATTCTGCCAGTTTGAGTGAAATCAAAGAAGCGACAACGTGGGGTGTCATTGATGGCGTTACGACCAATCCTACGCTGGTAGCGCGCGAAGGAGAAGGCAACTTTCCCCGCCTGCTGGCAGACATCTGTAGCTTCGTCCGTGGGCCGGTTTCAGCGGAGGTCATGGCCACGGAGACGGCGGCGATGGTGCAGGAAGCACGGGAACTGGCCGCCATTGCCCCGCAGATTGTCATCAAAATACCTATGACTCCTGACGGGCTAAAAAGCGTGGTGGAGCTGCAGGCGCTGGGGATCAGGACCAATGTTACCCTGGTGTTCTCTTTTAACCAGGCTCTGCTGGCCGCTAAAGCCGGTGCTGACTACATCAGCCCTTTTCTCGGCCGTCTGGACGACTTGGGGGCTGACGGTGTAGCGCTGGTGACGGAAATCTGTACTATTTTCTGTACCCATGGTCTGGAGAGCCGGATTATAGCCGCCAGTATCCGTCACCCGTTGCATGTGGTACAAGTAGCCCGAGCCGGCGCTCATGTTGCTACAGTACCTTTTACGGTGCTTCGGCAAATGGTTGCTCACCCGCTGACCGATTTGGGTCTGGCACGTTTCCAGGCTGACTGGCGCGGTCTTTTAGCGAAAAAGGCCTGACTTGATTGATGTGGGGGGGGGAGAAAAATGGAAAGAGTACTGGCGTTGGAGTTTGTCCGCATTACAGAGGCGGCGGCGCTGGCCGCCGGACGCCTGATGGGCCGCGGGGATAAGGAAGCGGCCGACCAAGCTGCGGTAGACGCCATGCGGGATGTTTTTGACACAGTGCACATCAACGGCACGGTGGTTATTGGGGAAGGCGAAATGGATGAGGCGCCGATGCTGTATATCGGCGAACAGGTAGGGCTTGGTGTTGACCCGTGTGTTGATGTGGCGGTCGACCCGCTGGAAGGCACTAACCTGGTGGCCAGGGGTCTGCCCAATGCGCTTTCAGTAGTGGCGGTGGCGCCGCGCGGCTGCCTTCTGCACGCTCCGGACATCTATATGGATAAAATCGCGGTGGGTTCACGGGCCAAGGGTTACATAGACCTAGATGCGCCTGTCCGTGTCAATCTGCAGGCGGTGGCCCGCGCCCTGAACAAGGATGTACGGGACGTGACAGCCATTATCCTGGATCGGCCTCGCCACGCGCAGATTATCGAGGAAATCCGGATTGCCGGAGCCCGTGTTAAGCTGATTAGCGACGGCGATGTCTCGGCCGCTATTGCCACCGCTTTGGAAGACACCGGTGTGGATATCCTGTTTGGCGCCGGTGGTGCTCCTGAAGGAGTTATTGCTGCCGCTGCGCTCAAATGTCTGGGCGGGGAGCTACAGGGCCGTCTCAGGCCAGACGGCGCGGAAGAAATCGCCCGTGTGTACGGGATGGGGCTGAGTGACGCCCAGAAGCTGCTTAACCTTGATGACCTAGTATTTGGCGATGATGTCATTTTTGCCGCTACCGGCATTACCGATGGCGATATGCTCCGCGGTGTCCGTTACCGCGGCCAGACGGCTGAAACCCACTCCCTGGTGATGCGGAGCCTGACCGGCACCATCCGCAACATTACGGCTACGCATTTCCTGGAAAAAAAGCCGCGCTACATCGCCAGCCGCCCGCTGTGCCGTCAGAAATGAGGGAGAGGCTCTCCCTAGAAATAAGCTGACTACTAATAACCTCTCCCTCGGGAGAGAAAGTGATGCAAAGATTCTTCTATTCGTCATTCCCGCGCCTGCCTCTGCTTTGCACAGGAGGTGAGCGGAAACGGCATAAAAGAGCGAGACCTATCCAGTGGCGCTCCTAAAAGAGCTACTTTGACGATTGCCGTGCTTGCGAACTTGCGAAGCTTTTGAATATTGCACAACGGGTGGCCTTGTGTTATGATAAGCGGTGTGGATTTCGATGGTGGAAAGAGGTGAGCGCTGTGAAAGAAAAAATTCATCCCCGCTATGAAAAAACGACTGTAAGCTGTGCTTGCGGGAGTATGTTTGAAGCCGGCTCGACCAAAAAAGAGCTGCGGGTGGAGATTTGCTCCAACTGTCACCCGTTTTTTACCGGCAAGCAGAAGTTTATTGACACTGGCGGCCGCGTAGAACGGTTCAAACGCAAGTACGGGATAGAATAAGAAGGCAGCGTCAGACGCTGCTCTTTTTTTCATGGGTAAGCCATGTAACTTTGCTGGGGGGGGGAGCGGTGAAAGATGCAGGCAAGCCCGAAAGTGGGAGGGCAAGCAGTCATCGAGGGCGTGATGATGCGTTACCGTGAGAAGATGGCTATCGCCGTACGCAAGCCGGATAAGCAGATTTTTTTGCATCAGGAAGCGTTGAGGCCGGCAGGAACCCGCTATCCTGCTTTGCGTTTGCCGGTGCTGCGCGGCATGGTTGCCTTTGTGGAGGCGTTGGTCCTGGGCGTGCGTGCGCTGACCATTTCCGCCAGTCAGGCTGCGGCCGATGAAGAAGAAGAACTGACGGCCTGGCAGTTGGCTCTGACCGTCTCTTTTGCGATGGCGCTGGCCATTTCTCTCTTTTTTTTACTGCCTACCGTCATCGTTCGCCTGCTGGCCGGGCCAGGGCCGGGAACGCCGCTTTTGCTTAATCTCTTGGAAGGCGGCATCCGCATAAGCATTTTTCTTGGCTACGTTTACCTTATCTCGCGCCTTAAGGACGTTGAGCGAGTCTTCCAGTACCATGGCGCGGAGCACAAAGCGATCTTTTGTTTTGAGGCCGGAGAGTCGCTGACGGTGGACAACGCCCGCGCGTTTAGCGCCGTGCATCCGCGTTGTGGCACCAGCTTTCTTTTGCTCGTCATGGCTGTTAGCATTCTGCTTTTTTCCTTCTTTGGGTGGCCCGACCTTGTGCAAAGGCTTTTGTTGCGCCTTACGATGCTGCCGCTGGTGGCGGGAATTGCCTACGAACTGATTCAACTGGCGGGGCGCTACCGCATCTTTTGTTACCTGACGGCACCGGGCCTGTGGCTACAGCGCCTGACAACCCGTGAACCGGACGACCAGCAGCTGGAGGTGGCACTGCGCGCCCTGCAGTCTGTGGTGGCGGAATAAAGCTTTGCTGAGGTGTAGCAGATGTTAGAAAAATTACAGCTAATTGAGGAACGGCATGACGAACTAGAAAAACAGCTCAGCGACCCGGCTGTTATCGCCAGGCAGGATGAGTGGCGCAAGCTGGCCAAGGAACATGCCCGCCTGGTGGAAATTGTCGGCGTTTTTCGGCAGTACCGGCGGGTGGACAGTGACCTGCGGGAAGCGAAAGAGTTGCTGCGCGAAGGCGTTGATGAGGAAATGAGCCGCTTTTTGAAGGAAGAATCCGTAACCTACACAGAAAAAAAAGCGGCCCTGGCCGAGAACCTAAAAATTCTGCTCCTGCCACGGAACCCGCTTGACGAAAAAAACGTTATCATGGAAGTACGTGCCGGCACAGGCGGCGACGAGGCGGCGCTCTTTGCCGCCAGCCTGTTGCGCATGTATACGCGCTATGCCGAACGTCAGGGGTGGAAAGCTGACATCCTAGCCAGCAGCCAAACCGATATCGGCGGGTTCAAGGAAGTTATTTTTGTGGTGGAAGGGCAGGGAGCTTACAGCCGTCTCAAGTTTGAAAGCGGTGTTCACCGTGTGCAGCGTGTGCCGACCACCGAGGCCAGCGGGCGCATCCATACTTCAGCGGCAACGGTGGCGGTCCTGCCGGAGGCCGAGGAGGTGGAGGTGGAAATTAACCAAAACGACTTGCGGATTGACACCTTTTGCTCTACCGGCCCTGGAGGGCAGAGCGTCAACACCACCCAGTCGGCAGTCCGGATTACTCACCTGCCTACCGGCCTGGTTGTCTCCTGCCAGGATGAAAAGTCACAGTTGAAAAACAGGGACAAAGCATTGCGCGTTCTGCGTGCTAGGCTGTTTGAGCGAGCCCAGCAGGAGCAGCATGCCGAACAGGCCGAGGCGCGTCGCTTGCAAGTGGGTAGCGGCGACCGCAGCGAGCGCATCCGCACCTATAATTTCCCGCAGGGGCGGGTTAGCGACCACCGCATTAACCTGACGCTTTATAAGCTCGACCAGTTTTTGGACGGAGCGCTTGATGAGATGTTGGAGGCGCTGATTACCAGTGACCAGGCGGAGAAACTCCGCAAGGTGGAAGCGTGAGGAGTGCCTCCATCAAAGAAGCGTTGCAAAGCGCTTCTTTGCAGTTGCGGGAGGCCGAGACGGAAGCGCCGCGCCGTGAGGCTCTACTGCTGCTGGCGGCAAGCCTTAACCGTCCTCTCGCTTACCTGTATGCACACGGCGACGACCTGCTAAGCGAGGAGGAAGTGACGTTTTACCAGTCTTGGATAGACCGGCGTTGCTGCGGTGAGCCTTACGCCTATCTCTGCGGGGAGCGGGAATTCTTTGGTCTGCCGTTTTACGTTACGCCTGCCTGCTTGATTCCGCGCCCAGAAACAGAACTTCTGGTGGAAGCAGCAGCACAGGGTCTTAAAGATGTCTCTACCCCGGAAATTTTGGAGGTCGGGACAGGCAGTGGCGCCATTGCTGTTACTTTGGCCGTCCTGTTACCTGGTGCCCGGGTAACAGCAGTGGACGTGTCGGCGTCGGCGCTGGCCGTGGCCGCGCGCAACGCGGCCCGCCACCGCGTGGGCGACCGGATAACCTTCCTGCAGGGCGACCTGTATGCGCCGGTGGCCGGGAAAGATTTTTGTTTTGCGGCGGTAGTCAGCAATCCTCCCTATATCCCCTCGGCCACACTTTCTGCCCTGCCGCGTGACGTCAGGGACTTTGAACCACGGCTAGCACTCGATGGCGGCCCTGATGGTCTGCATTTTTACCGGCGGCTGACGGAGGAACTGCCGACTCTCTTCTGTAAGCCGACGCTCCTGGCGTTTGAGGTAGGCCAAGGCCAGGCCGAGGCGGTGGCCTACCTCTGCCGCGGCAGCGGCTATGAAAAAGTGCATGTGCTTGAAGACTTAGCGGGTATGCAGCGCGTGATCTTCGCCTGCTTTACCTCAACATTTCTCCGGTGGAAGTAATGGTCAGTTTTCCGTGCTTGACACCCTTAACTCCTAAAAGACGGTCAGCCACCTGCCGTACCTTTCCCGCCGGCCCTTTGATAATCAGCACTTCCAGACAGTTGTGGTGGTCGAGATGCACATGTGTGGCGGAAAGAATCAGTTCGTGCCAGTTATGTTGCATTTCTGTGAGCAGACTTCCCAAACCACGCACGTGATGGTCGTAAATCAGGGTAATAGTCCCCGCCACTTCTTGGTCTTCGTCTCCCCATTCCAGTTCTACAAGGCGGTTGCGGATCAGATCGCGGACAGCCTCCGAGCGGTTGGCATAGCCCTTGGAGACGATTTGTTTATCAAACATGGCGAGCAACTGCTCATTCATGGAGATGCCGAAGCGGATCAAACCTGACAAGCTGGTGCCTCCTTTACCGTAAACCTACCATTTGTTTCTCCCTGCCAGCCTGAAATCCTGCCTGATGAACGCCGCCGTTTTGTTAAAACGGTGGCGTTCATGTTTAAGACATGAAAAAATTGGCAATAATAAGGAGCAGGAGGAGGAAGAAAGTATGCACAATAAACGGGTGAATGTATGCGGTGTTAATACTTATCAACTACCTGTCCTGTCCAACGTCAGGATGAGGGAACTTTTCCAGCGTGTCGGTGCCGGTGACCCGGATGCCAGGCAGGTAATTATTAGCGGAAACCTGCGGCTCGTGCTCAGCGTTTTGCAGCGCTTTAAAAATTGCGGGGAGAATCTGGATGATTTGTTCCAGGTGGGCTGTGTTGGCCTGCTGAAAGCGGTGGACAACTTTCAACTTGGGCACAACGTGCATTTCTCCACCTATGCTGTGCCGATGATTATCGGGGAGATTAAGCGTTATCTTCGTGACAACAACACACTGCGTGTCGGCCGCGCCTTAAAAGTGCGTGCTCACCAGGCGCAACAAATCAGGGAGACGTTGACCGGCAGGTTGCTCAGGGAGCCCACGGTAGGCGAAGTTGCTGCAGAGCTCGGCATCACGGCGGAAGAGGTGGTCTTTGCCTGCCAGGCAAGCTATGAGCCGCTTTCCCTCTATGAACCGCTCTTTAACGACACTGTTGACCCTGTTTATGTCATGGATACAATCAGCGACGTCAGGAACTCCGCCGACCTTTGGCTGGAGGACATCGCGCTGCAGGAGGCCCTCGAGGGGCTGACAGAACGAGAGCGTCAGATTTTACAGTATCGGTTCTTTGCCGGGCAGACGCAGGCGGAAATTGCCCGAGAACTGGGCCTTTCGCAAGCCCAAGTTTCCCGGATTGAAAAAGCTGCTCTGCAGCGGGTGCGCAGCCAACTCTCTGTTGGAGAGGTGACGAAGCATGCCTAATAAAACGAAGGTACTTTTATTGGTAATGCTGCTGGTGCTCTCACTGGCGGCTACCGTTACGGCCCTCCGCAGCGGGGCGGCATCGCCTGCTATCGCAGGTTATCTGCGACTGCATATTAGGGCTAACAGCGACTTCCCGGCTGACCAGGAGCTAAAAATGACGATAAGAAATACGGTTCTGCAGACGCTGGAGGCCAAGCTGCACGAGGCTGGCAACATGGCGGAGGCGGAAATCATCGTCGGGCAGGCACTGCCGGAAGTGGTTTGGCAGGCGGCGTCGGCCGTGCGCCGCGCGGGCTTTGACTATGTGGTCAACGCCAGGCTTAGCGAGGCTGATTTCCCCACCCGGACTTACGGGGACCTCATTTTCCACGCGGGACGCTACAAGGCGCTGGCGATTGACCTTGGCGAGGGCGGCGGCCAAAATTGGTGGTGCGTGCTTTTCCCTCCTCTTTGCTTTGTCGAACTGACGCAAGAAGACTTCATACAGGCCGCGGCCGGGAAAACTGTTTCTCTGACTCCCCGCTCTCGTCTGCTGGAATGGTGGGGTCGTCGCTCCCACCGGCCGTAAGTTGCGGTTGCAAAAAAAACAGGCCTCCTATATAATAAACACGGCAAAGGATAGAAGCGAGGCGCTTATGCTACTATACTCCTCAGATGATTCGAGTGAGGTGAAACCGGTGCAAAAGAAGCTGGAAACCTTTCGGGAGCAGTTTAAGGAGCATAAAATGACCCCCCAGCGCCGTGTTATCTTGCAGACGTTGCTGGAAAACACGGATAGGCATCTTAGCGCGGAAGAATTATATGCGCTGTCCAAAGATCTGGATCCGGAAATTGGTCTGGCTACTGTTTACCGGACGCTTGATCTGTTGGAGGAATTGCATATTCTGCACAAACTCCACTTTGGTGACGGCCGCAGCCGCTACGAACTGAGTCACCTGCAGTCTAGGCACCACCATCATCACTTGGTCTGCCTCAACTGCAGCCAGATTTTAGAAGTTAAGGAAGATTTGCTTCATCAGTTGGAAGACTTGATTGAAGGGGAGCATGGTTTCCGTATAGTGGACCATCGTGTGCAGTTTTACGGCTACTGCAATCATTGTCTAGCACAAAAAAATGCCTTACAAACTGATTGAGCATGGGAGGGAATTGTTTGCCGACCAGAACAAGGGTCGTGCGGAGTCCGGTCTTATTTTTGTCGGTGTTCATGCTGTGGGCCACAATTACCTTGTCATCCAGTGCGGCGTGGGCTGCTGTCCCGCAGTTTGGTGAAAATACAGAAACTGTGCCGTTGCGTGGACGCGTAATTCAGGTAGAAGACTTGGAGCCTGAGGAGGCCGTCCGTAATTTTGTAAAAAAAGAACAGCTAGCTACCATCGAAGTTACGCGTGGACAGTACCGGGGTCAGCAGTTTAAGCTGCTCAACTCGTTAATGGGGCATCCGCTTTTCGACCTTTACCTGACGCCGGGGCGCCAGGTAATCCTCTGGGGAGAAGTTGATGAGGCGGGTAGGCTGCAACAAATCTACCTGCAGGACTTTGCCCGCGATACTTACCTTTACCTTTTGGCCGGCGTGTTTGTTCTGGCCTTGCTTCTGGTGGGCCGGCGTAAGGGATTGGCTACGGTGTTCACCCTAGCAGTCACTATCTTTGCTGTGTTCCAAATTTTGCTGCCGTTGCTGCTCGCCGGCTACTCACCCATTGCGATGACTATCTTGGTAGCCTCAGGCGTTACGCTAGTGACAATGGGTCTTGTAGGCGGCTTGCACTGGAAGACGGTCGCTGCCGTGGTTGGCACGATAGGTGGCGTGGTGGTGGCCGGGTTGCTGGCTCTGATTGTCGGCGGTGCGGTGCGGCTGACCGGTTTCTCTAGTGAAGAGGCGCAGATGCTGCTCTACATGGAAAGCGGCCCCTTGGACGTGCGCGGCCTGCTTTTTGCCGGCATTATCGTCGGTTCTCTTGGCGCAGTGATGGACGTGGCCATGTCTATTGCTGCGGCTATGCATGAGATCCGTTGTGCCAACCCGCGTCTGGGCTTTAAAGAGCTGGTTGGTTCGGCTATGAACGTGGGTCGCGACGTGATGGGGACGATGGCCAATACGCTAATCTTGGCTTACGTCGGCTCGACTATGCCGTTGCTGCTTCTGTTTATGGGTAACCTCACGCCCTGGCAGACGGTTATTAATTCAGATCTGGTGGCGACCGAGGTGGTCAGGGCGCTGGCCGGTAGCATTGGCTTGGTGGCGACCATTCCTCTTACCGCCCTGACGGCCGGTCTGCTCCTGTTTCGAGTCGGCCGCAAGGAACAGAAGAAACAAAACTTGGAGAGAATGTCATGACGCTAGCGGAGAAAAAAAAGCGACTGGAGAACATTCTGAAAGAAATGGGCAGCGTCGTGGTGGCCTTTTCCGGCGGTGTCGACTCCTCGGTGCTGCTTGCTGCCGCCAGCGCGGCCCTGGGAGAGAAAGTGCTGGCAGCCACCGCCGTTTCTGAAACTTACCTGCCGGAGGAGCTGGCCGTGGCGCGTCAGGTAGCTACTGCTCTTAATGTTGCTCATCTGACGCTGGAAACAGAGGAGCTCCGCATCGCGGGCTTTGCTGAAAACCCACCCGAGCGGTGTTATTACTGCAAGTCGGAGCTGTTTGGCAAGCTGGCGGCGCTTGGCCAAGAGAAAGGTTACCGTATCGTGGCCGACGGCTCCAACGTCGACGACACAGGAGACTGGCGTCCGGGGACGAAAGCAGCCGCGGAGCTTGGTGTAAGAAGCCCCCTGCGTGAGGCGGGCTTCACCAAAGAAGAGGTGCGCCTGCTGGCCCGGGAGTTTGGCCTGCCCAACTGGGACAAGCCGGCCATGGCCTGCCTTTCCTCTCGATTTCCGTACGGCCAGCCGATCACCAAAGAAAAAGTAGCCCAAGTGGCTGCGGCGGAGCGGTTTTTGCGGCAACTAGGCTTTAACCAACTGCGTGTCCGGCACCACGGTGACACGGCTCGTATCGAACTTCCCCGTGAACGGCTGGCAGAAGCTGTCGCTCAGGCGACAGCCATGGTGGAGCGTTTCCGGGAACTGGGCTTTATCTACGTCAGTCTTGACCTGGCCGGGTACCGCACCGGCTCCCTTAACGAAGCAATAGGAAAAACTTTGGCAAAGTAGCTTCCGGACTCCGCTAGGGCGGAAATCTGAAATTATATATATCGAATCGGAATAGCTCTGCTCTTTGGGGTTAAATGTCTCACGGCCTCCACCAGGCAGATGAGCCCGCCCTC
Organism: Dethiobacter sp.; assembly: GCA_018333395.1. The sequence continues at coordinate 13,036 of JAGXSQ010000045.1, read as the reverse complement.
GCCAACAGGCCTTTGTTCATTGCCTTCGAGCTTAACAAAGGCCTTTATATCCTGTTTGCTGGGATGGCCTGTTTTCTTAATCTCCATTGGATACAGAACGCCGTTACTTTCAATAATCAGGTCTATTTCATTCATGTCCTTATCCCGGTAATAACTGAAGCAAAGGTCATCGTAGCCTTGATTATAATACCCCTTGATGACCTCGGATACAACAAAGGTTTCAAATATCGCGCCGCTCATAGCGCCAAACTGCAGCTGCTCGTGAGTATACCAGCCGGCAAGATAGCTTGCGAGTCCGGTATCCATAAAGTATATCTTTGGCGTTTTGACGATGCGTTTGTTAAAGTTATGGTAATAGGGCGGCAGCAAAAAAACGATTCCCGACGTTCGCAAGGTGGATACCCAGCTTTTTACCGTATCTACGGATTTGCCGATATCCTTTGCCATCCGTGAATAGTTCAGCATTTGTCCTGTCGCTGCGGCAAGCAGCCGCATAAACTGCAAAAAAGCGGTATGATCCCCTATTTGGGCCAGCGCCCGTACATCCCGCTCTAGATATGTTCTGATGTAGTCCCCATAGAACTGCCGCCAGAAGTGGTCGTCAATATTTTCATGGTACAGCCGGGGCATGGAGCCTCTGTGTATAATCTGCCAAATATCCTGCTGTGAAACGTCTTTAACCTCCTTTCCTGTATTCTCAATGTACTCAGAAGTGGGCACGAAAGGCGTACTGTCCTCTCTCCCCACAATTTCCCTTAAGGATAACCCCAGCATTTGCAGAACGCCTATTCTTCCCGCCAATGATTCGGTAACATTTTTCATGAGCTGGAAAGTTTGGGAACCTGTCATATAAAACAATCTTTTCTCTTTCGTTTCATCCGCCATCATCTTGATATACGGAAATAATTCCGGCGCATATTGAACTTCATCCAAAACAACCGGCGGAGCATAGGTTTTAAAAAACAAGGCGCTTTCTGTTTTTGCATACTCCATAATTCCGGGGTCATCAAGGGTAATGTATGGAATATCCTTGCAGACCTGTTTTAGTACCGTTGTCTTTCCCACTTGTCGCGGACCCGTTACAATCACCGCAGGGTACATCCCGGATACCCGTCGAATGGTGTCCTCGATATGCCTTCTAATGTACATGTGACCACTTCCCGATTCGTCTGATTTCGATTTGAATTATAAATCAGACGAATCGCAGTGTCAAGACAATTTTTCCGCCATTGAAGGAGAAGGGCGTTGACAGGGATATGGTGTTCTAACATACTATCTATATCAAGGACATAAACCTTCTCCGGAATGTCGGCGTAAGACCGAATTTGCTTTTCGTGTTCAGGAAGGAACGACAACAATTTATTCTCCAGCCACACCTGAAACTGATCATGCGCTCGCCAATACCCGAGCATTTAATCACCCCATTCATCGTTGTAAGGCTGGTAAATAATGCCTTCAAGTTGGTTGTGGGGGTCTTCTGAATTTGTCCAGTCGCAATTTTACTGGTAATGCCATGTGAAGCTGCCGCCTCTATTGACGTTGAATGGAAAAAATTTTTAGTTGTTTTTTGAAATCCTGCGTATTCGCGAGAATAAGGGGAATAGACTCTAAAGTTAGGGGTTTAAACCGGTTAGAAGAGTATTATCTAGCGGCAGAGTTTAGGAGGAGGGGCGCGTGAAAATTTTAAGGTTGTTCCTGGTCGCAATCATGCTGTTGTTGTCTATTGTTTTAGTGGTACCTGTTCCGGCCTCAGCCGCTTTGCCAACAGCGTCCATCATAGCGGGCCGTGAGCAGGCTGTCTATATATCTTTCTCTGCCGAGGATGGCAGCGAGGGAACGGCGCCGATCAAGGCCAGGTTGCAGCAAGACGCGCATGTTCTGGAGCATGTTTTTTTGGCTTTGCACAAGGCCGGCAAGCTGGATAGCCGGTACCCACTCTTGCTGGTCAGGGTCAGGCACCAAGCGGATGCTTTTAAGGCCCTTTCGCCGTCTGCGACAGAGCTATCCTTTACCCCTGCCGTGGCCTTGGTTTCCGGCTTTCCTTCAGGGGGACCCGCCGGCGGTATCTATCGGACAGAGAACCTGGGCCGGGCCTATATGATTGACACAACACTAACTTCTTTTAAGGACTTGCTGGCTCTGGTGCTCCTTTTGCCGCGCCTTGGGGAACAAAGCCCGGCGCCACTGACCATAGAGGATGCAGAAACCCTGGCTCAGGTCAAAACCAGCCCGGAATACCAGGCTTTCATCAAGAGGCGTCTGGAATTTAGGCCTCCTTTAATGAATTGGGGTTCGTCGGAAGTGCAGGGCTTGCTCGCCGTCTGGGAAAGAGGCGTGTTATCCTATGTTGTCTGCGATCAGGCGGAGAACAAGCTGTTTGAACTGAAGCCTTTGGATTACTATCTGGCCAGGCCGTCGTGGTCCTTGCCTGCTCTCCGCCTAATAGCCGCTGCTACCGAGACGGATTTATATTTAGTTGAGCTGCTTCCGGGGAAAACCCATCGCCTTGACCTTGCAACCCTTTTCCCTCAGAAGTATCTGCAGATGGCCGGCAACATCACTTTGGCCATCAACCTGCATGAAAAGAAAGTTTATTTTACGCTGGACCGCAATCTGCCGGAATCATTCTGGCAACTTGAGCGTCACACCTATAGCGTTACATTGGACACCGGGGAAATCCGGGTTGTCGAGAGTATAACGCCAAGAGAGCCGGACCCGGCGCCAGCATCTCCCCCAGCATCTGGCCCGGGAGTAGTAACTGAATTTGTAGCTCCAGCTCCCGGAGATGTGTCACCTGTCCACCAACTCATGAATGGCTGGCCGGCTGGTTGGCATTTTGGGCAGATCAGCCGACACGAGGGCTATCTGAACCCCTACTTAGCAGAAGTATTGCCAAAAGACAGCCCGCTTGTTTTTCGCCCCGCCGGGCTAATGGCTCAAAGACGCTTTGTCGCTTATGGCTCGCAGGAAGAGTTGGTTTTATTTGACATTTTCGAGGAGAGGCATCATATCTTAAGCCTACACGAATGGCGCCCTGCCGATTACACGGAAATCAGCGCCATCAGGTTTGCCCAACATCCAAGTCACCTGGGAAACAAAATCTATTTCTCCCTGGAGAGCCGTAACGCTACTATGGCGGCTTACGTCTGGGACCTTTTATCAAGCAGGGTGGAGCTAGTTGAAAAAACCTTAGAGGATAAGCAGAAGCTAGGGTGGCAGGAGTTTAGCGCGGGGGCGGCAAACCACTTGCTGCCCCAAGGCAGCAGGCTGCTCACGGGAAGTGACGCCAAAGGCTCCATTTCAGGGTATTATTTATCGCTCCTGGCTGACGCTTTTCTGGCATTATCGGCGTGGCTTTTACTGCTCTTTATCGCCTTTGGCTTGCCCTTTGTGCTCGCTCATACCCTCACTTTCCTGGCTGCGGTTAACCTTAAAAGTGCCCGGCTACTATTTAGTTTCGGGCCGGCACTGGCCACAGTGTTGTTTTTGGCCCTCTCTCTCCTGGCCGTCAGGCTTACCATGTCTAATAGTGAATTGATTAAGGGGCTGGTTTATCCCCTGCCCTGGTATTACCACTTAGGAAGCACCGCCGGCATGATCTTTATGATGGGATTTATAACGGTCGTGACAGCCGTGCTGACGATTCTTGTTTTTCACCAGGCGCGCGTTTTACCTGAGGCGTTTTTTCAGGGCGCAAACGGTAGGCGCCGGGAGGAGAAAGGCATGGCCTTTTCCGCGGGCGTTGTCTATGGACTGGCCGGCGCCGTGTTGCTTTTCTTACTTTTCGCCCTGGCGGCGGTTACATTGCCTTACCAGCAATGGCCCAGGGGGCTGGATGTTTTGCTTTTCTCAGCCATGGTCTATGTGCTCTGCCTGGCGGTAACCTTTTACCTCCTGCGTGCAACCCCGGTTGCCGCAGGGTATCTTACCGCCGCTGCGGCTTTTTTGGCGGTAGGGTATGTCACCCTCGACAGTATTAGGATTATCAGGGTAATCACTGACTACGAGCAGTCTGTTATAGAAGTTGTAAGGCAGTTATTTGCCCTGGAGCGGTGGCTTGGGCATATGGCTCTTTTATTGCCTTTAACCCTGACCTGTATGGTGTACCTGCTCAGAAAAGAGCTCTTGCGCCGCGGACGGACACTAAAAGCGCCGGCAGCCCTGGCCTTGGCGGGCTTAGTTGCCGTGCCGGCCACTCTTATTATTCTTTATGGGGAACTATTGCCTTGGTATGTGCCGGGGCTAGGAATCTTTGCCTATCCGGCTGCTTTTTTCTTGTTTGTCTTAACAGCAGCTAGTATTGTCGCCGCCTTGGTACAGGTTTTTGCATCCTCCAGCCAACAGTCGCTGCCGGTAAAAGTAACGTTGCCGACAGCGGCGCCAACGGCCAAAAAAATCAGGTTTCCAATTGGCCTGGCGGCTACCGGGGTTGCCGCTTTAGTAGTTTTCCTCCAGTTGGTAATGGAAAGGGCCGCAGAACTTTTCGTTGATGGACCCTTGGCTTGGCTGCTATTAGTGGCCCTAATTTACCTGGCTATAGCGTCTGTCTTTTATCTGGGCCGATTTCTAACGGTTCGCGTGGCCGGTGCGCTGTTTACGCCTGAGCGTGTCAGGGAAATGGCCTCCAAACCATAGCGGCCGGTTGTCCCTCGAATTATGGGACCGTTTTGCAAGGGGCGGTTAATCGTCAATGGGCTCCTGCGGAAAAGCCTTAAGCGTGTGGTAGGCGGCGATGACGGCGGCGTAGACTTCCTTGAGAGAGGCGCCGCTTTGGCTTGCCAGAAGCAGGCAGTCCTGGTATTCAGGGGCGGCATTGACCTCCTCGTTTTGCCAGGTGGCCACTTTGACGCGGGCCGGCCCGAAAGGGGTGCTGACCGTGATATGCCGGCGCGGCAGCATTAACTTTTCGACGGTGAGGCGGCGGACGCCAAGCGTGGTCGTTTCGCGAAACAAAACCTCCAGCACGGCCGTTTCCTGCTCTGGCTTCGTCAGAGCGCAAAGCAGTGTCCCGGGCCGGTTTTTTTTCATCTGCAGCGGCAAAAGGTAGGCGTCCAGCGCGCCGGCGGCAAAAAGCCTGTCCAGCACGTAGCCGTAAATCTCCGGGTTTAAGTCGTCAATGTTGGCCTCGAACAGCACCATCGTTTCCTGTACCAGGCCGCTGGTTTCCGCTGTTTGCCCGATGATGACGCGCAGCAGGTTGGGGATGGACAGGTCACGTTTACCGGCGCCGTAGCCGGTCTGATGTACAGTCATGGGCGGCAGCGGGCCGAACGTAGCAAGAGTAGCCAGCACTGCCGCCCCGGTTGGCGTCAGAAGTTCGGCTTCGATACCGCGCGCATAGACCGGCAGACCCTGTAACAGCTCCATGGTGGCCGGCGCCGGCACGGGCAACAGGCCGTGAGCGCACTGTACGAAGCCGCTGCCCACGTGCAACGGTGAGGCGTAAATGGCTGTGATGCCAAGAGACTCCAAGGCGGCCGCAATCCCCACAATATCGACTATGGAATCGACGGCGCCAACTTCGTGAAAGTGGACTGTTTCAGGAGGCAAGCCATGCACTTTGCCTTCCGCCTCCGCCAAGCGGGTAAAGACGGCAAGGCTCTGCGCTTTGACACCTGGAGACAGATTACTTGCCTCCAGCATCTTTTTGATATCTCGGAAGTGACGGTGTGATGGTGTGGTTTCCCGGATCTCCACCGTCAGAGCCAGCGCCCCCAGACCGTTCTTTTTCACCCGTTGTGTTTTCAGTTCATAGCCGTCTAACGGCAGTTTGACCAGTTCCGCCTGCACCGCCGCCAGCGGCGCGCCGGCATCAAGCAGTGCCGCCAGCAGCATGTCGCCGCTCGCGCCAGCGAAACAATCGAAATAGGCGAGCGTCATTCTAAGCACCTCCTGCCTTTTCACGCTGGCTTTAAGGTATAGTATTACTATATCCTTGTCAAGAGCCGAAAAATTTAGGGACACCCGAGCGAGTTTATTTCGAAGGGAGTCGCAGTGCGCAGGAATGACGGGGGGTATTTTAAGGGGAGAATAAATAACGCGTTGCAGGTGGCAGGAATCTGTGCAGTGGTTGTAGAAGCAAAAGTTTTGTCGGATAACTTGTAACGCGGTGATGATGGGCAGACGAAAGGGCCTCAGAATACCTAGGCAACAAACACCCAATGAAAGTGAAAGCGGGGGATATTTTGAACTGGCCCAAGATAGCGGGGACACTGCTGCTGGCCGCCCACAGTGACGGGGAGTGCCGCGCGGCAATTGAGCTGGCCGCCCACCTGCTCCGGGAGGGAAAGCTGGTTGCCTTCCCCACGGAAACAGTTTACGGCCTTGGTGCCAGCGCCATGGAGGCATCTGCCGTAACGCGTCTTTTTGCGGCTAAGGGCCGGCCGGCTGACAACCCGCTGATTGTCCATTTGGCCAGCGCTGTGCAGGTGGAGACGCTGGCCCAAAATATCCCTGAGGAAGCGTGGCTGCTGGCGGAGAGTTTTTGGCCCGGGCCGCTGACGCTCGTTTTGGAAAGCAGGAAAATCGTCCCACAGGAGGTGACCGGCGGCCTGGACAGCGTGGCGTTGCGCGTTCCCGCGCACCCGGTGGCGCTCGCTTTGTTGCGGGAGGTCGGTCTGCCGGTCGCTGCCCCCAGCGCCAACCTGTCGGGGAGGCCAAGTCCGACTACCGCCGCCCATGTCCTGGAAGACTTGGCTGGCAGAATTGAGGCTGTACTCGACGGCGGCCCTTGCACTGTGGGGGTGGAGTCAACGGTGTTGGACATCCGCGGCGGGCGGCCCGTCCTCCTGCGCCCAGGGGGGGTGACGGCGGAAGAGATTTCTGTGTCGCTGGGGAAGGAATGCGTAAATTTTGCCTGGCAGGAAGCGGATGGCGGCAAACCGCCTTCGCCGGGCTTGAAATACACGCATTACGCGCCGCGTGCGCCTCTTTACCTTGTGCAGGGCCAGCCGGAAGCGGTGCTGGCGCGCCTCGCGGAGCTGCTGGCCGATTTCCGGGGTTGCGGCCTTTCTGTCGGTTTGCTGCTTTGCGCGGAAAACGCCGCGAAACTGCCGGCTGAGCAGGTGGAGATACTGGGCAGGAGAGAAGACCCGGCCTCACTGGCGGCCAACCTTTATGGAGCCTTGCGCCGCTTTGACCAAAAAGGAGTTGACGTCATCCTGGCGGAAGGGTATGCTGAAGAAGGCTTGGGAGTGGCGCTGATGAACCGGCTGCGTAAGGCGGCTGGCCCGCGCTTGGTGGAGGCAAAGTGAGCACATGAGGGGAAAAACGGTGCTTTTTGTTTGCAGCGGCAACACGTGCCGCAGCCCGCTGGCGGCTGCTCTGACCCGAAAGATGCTGGCTGATGGAGGAAACAGCTTATGGACGGTGAAGTCGGCCGGTCTGGCTGTTTTCGCGGCTGCTCCAGCCAGTGCAGCGGCTGCCGCCGTGGCCGCCGAATACGGACTGACCCTCTTCGAGCACTGTTCTAGACGCCTGACATCGGAGATGCTGGCTGATGCTGACTTGGTACTGGTGATGACCGCCAGCCATAAAGTGCAGGTGCTGCAGAAAAGTCCGCAGTCGGCAGGAAAAGTTCATACTCTTAAAGAATATTCCGGCCGGGTGGGGGATGTCGAGGATCCCTTTGGTGGAGGGTTGCCTGCTTACAGAGCCATGGCACGTGAGCTGGCGGATTTGACAGCCCTGATCTTGAAGAAGCTGCACGCGGAAGAAAAAAAGAGCAGGAATTAGCAGTGCCAGAGGAGAAATATCCTGCCGGGCAGGAGGGAAAAGATGAAGATCGCTATTGCTAGTGATCACGGGGGCTTTCGCTTAAAAAAACAGCTCTGCGCTTACCTTGCGGAACGAGCTTATGAGTTTCACGATTTCGGCGTCTTTTCTGGCGAGGCGGCCGACTACCCCGACTTTGCCGTACTTGTGGCCGAGGCGGTGGTTAGCGGCCGGTTTGATTTAGGTATTATTGTCTGCGGCACTGGCATTGGGGTCAACATCACGGCCAATAAAATTCCGGGCATCCGGGCGGCACACTGCCACGACACCTTCTCGGCGCGCATGGCCCGAGAGCATAATGACGCCAACATCCTGACGCTGGGAGGCCGCGTGGTGGGTGTAGGGCTGGCACAGGACGTGGTGGAGTCGTTTTTGTGTGCTAGGTTCAGCGGCGGGCGGCATGCCTGCCGTATAGAAAAAATAAGGGAAATCGAACGCAAGTTCCTGGACAGTTCCGGGACCAGCCGCTAAGGAGGCGCAAAATGGCCAGTCTAAAATCGTTTGACCCGGAAGTGGCCCAGGCTATCGACCAGGAATTTCAACGGCAACAGGATCATCTGGAGCTGATCGCCTCGGAGAACTATGTCAGCAAAGCGGTGCTGGCGGCTCAAGGGTCAGTGTTGACCAATAAATATGCGGAAGGGTATCCCAGCAAACGTTATTACGGCGGCTGCGAGTTTGTGGATTTGGTGGAAGTCCTGGCTAAGCAGCGCGTGCTGGCTCTCTTTGGCGCGGAGCACGCTAATGTGCAGCCACATTCCGGCGCCAGTGCCAACCTCGCCGTCTTTCTGGCGGCGCTGAAGGTCGGCGAGGTGGTTATGGGCATGAATCTTTCCCACGGCGGACACCTGACGCACGGCAGCCCGGCCAACATTTCCGGCAAGTATTTTAAAATTTTCTCGTATGGTGTAAACCCGGAAACAGGGTATCTGGACTACGACCAAGTGGAGGCGCTGGCCAGAAGACACTCTCCGCGCCTGATTGTGGCTGGAGCAAGTGCTTATCCGCGTGTTCTTGATTTTGCCGCTTTCCGTCAGATTGCCGATGCCGTTGGTGCCTACCTGATGGTGGATATGGCACATATCGCCGGCCTAGTGGCGGCCGGGCTGCATCCAAGCCCAGTGCCCTACGCCGAATTTGTGACCAGCACCACCCATAAGACGCTGCGCGGGCCGCGCGGCGGCTTTATCCTCTGCCGGCAGGAGTTTGCCAGCGCCGTGGACAAGGCGGTTTTCCCCGGCCTGCAGGGCGGTCCATTGATGCACATCATTGCCGCCAAGGCGGTAGGCTTCCGCGAGGCGCTGCAGCCGGAGTTTGTTACTTACCAGAAGCAGGTGGTGGTCAACGCCCGGACGTTGGCGCAAGCGCTTTCCGGACACGGTTTTACCTTGGTTTCCGGCGGCACCGATACCCACCTGTTGCTGCTGGACCTGCGTAACAAAGGGCTGACAGGCAAGCAGGCCGAAGAAACACTGGGCCAAGTGGCGATTACCGCCAACAAAAATACCATTCCTTTTGATCAGGAAAATCCTTTTGTTACGAGCGGGCTGCGCCTTGGTACCCCGGCGGTTACTTCCCGCGGCATGCGGGAGGCGGAAATGGCCGCGATTGCCGGGCTAATTGTTGATATTCTGCACAGCCCAAATGATGGGGAAACCAAGCGCAGGACCAGGAAACAGGTTGCTGCTCTGTGTCAGGCTTTCCCGGTTTATGAGTAGCCGCTCTGGAAAGGATGAAGACTTTGCGCCCTACGTGGGACTCTTATTTTCTGGCAATCACGCAGGTAGTAGCTAGCCGCTCCACCTGTCTGCGGCGGCAGGTAGGCGCTTTGATTATCAAAGACAAGCGCATTTTGGCCACTGGTTATAACGGTGCACCTAGCGGCTTGGCTCACTGCCAGGAAATCGGCTGTCTCCGCGAGGCTCGGGGCGTCCCTTCCGGCGAACGGCACGAGCTCTGTCGTGCCCTGCATGCTGAGCAGAACGCCATTTTGCAAGCGGCGCTGTACGGTGTGCCGATCCAGGGGGGCACCATCTACTGCACCACGCATCCGTGCGTGATGTGCGCCAAGATGCTTATTAACGCCGGCATGAAAGAAGTGGTCGTCATTAACGCTTACCCCGATACGCTGGCGGCGGAACTTATGGCGGAGGCCGGCCTCCGGGTCCGCTGTCTTACCGCTGGCGGGCAAGGAGCTTCCTATGCCTAGGCCGCAGCGCTGCTTAGTAATCTTTGGCACCCGCCCGGAGGCCATCAAAATGGCCCCACTCGTCCTGGAGATGCGCCGGTTTGCCGATCTGGAAACGTCCGTCTGTGTCACTGCCCAGCACCGCGAGATGCTGGATCAGGTGCTGTCTCTTTTTGGCATCGTCCCCGAGCATGATCTGGACGTGATGCGGCATGGCCAGACGTTGACCGATATTACCATGCGGACGCTGGCCGGGCTGGAGGAGGTCTTAGCGCAAGTCTGCCCGGAATTAGTGTTGGTGCACGGCGACACCTCCACTACTTTTGCCGGAGCGCTGGCTGCTTTTTACCGCCAGATACGTGTGGGGCATGTGGAGGCGGGGTTGCGTAGCGGTCAGAAATACGCGCCGTTCCCGGAAGAGATGAACCGCAAACTCACCGGCGTGCTGGCAGACCTGCATTTCGCCCCTACCGCCTCGGCGAGTCGCAACCTGCTGGACGAGAACGCGGCGCCGGAGAATATTTTTGTCACTGGCAATACTGTCATTGACGCACTGCGCTTCACCGTCAGGAAAAATCACCGCTTTGCCAGGGAAGAGCTAAACTGCCTGCCTAGGAACAAGCGCCTGCTGCTGGCAGAGGTGCATCGCCGTGAAAATCTCGGTGCGCCGCTGGAGAGCATTTGCCGTGCTTTTCGCCGCCTCGTCTTGGCGCATGAAGACGTTTTCATGGTCTTTCCTGTCCATAAAAACCCGGCTGTCCGTGAGCCTGTCTATCGGCACCTAGCCGACCTAGACCGGGTACTGCTTCTTGAGCCGCTTGATGTAGCCGATTTTCACAACCTGATGCATAAAAGCACTCTACTGCTTACCGATTCTGGCGGTGTCCAGGAAGAGGCTCCCGCACTTGGCCGCCCTGTGCTGGTTCTGCGGGAGGTGACCGAGCGTCCCGAGGCGGTGGAGGCCGGCACTGTGGCGCTAGTCGGTGTGCAGGAAGAAAAGATTGTGGCAGCGACGACCCGACTGCTGACAGACGACGGCGCTTACCGGCGGATGGCCAATGCCGTCAACCCTTACGGGGACGGTCAGGCGGCTGCCCGTATCGTGGCCGCCGTTCGCTGGCATTTTGGTCTGACCGGAGAGAGGCCGCCTGATTTTGTGCCGACTCCCGGTTGAGCCTTGACTCTAGCTTGAGAAAGAGGAGTAGTAGACAAGTAAAAGAAGGAGGAGGGCGAAAATGATGAGACAAGTGGCCGTGGTAGGGGCTGTGCGCACAGCTATCGGCAGTTTTGGCGGCAGTCTCCGGGATGTGGCGGCCGTGGACCTCGGGGCGCTCGTTATCAGGGAGGCTCTGCGCCGTGCCCAGGTGGATCCTGTTCAAGTGGATGAAGTGATTATGGGAAATGTTTTGCAGGCGGGACTTGGACAAAACCCGGCCCGGCAGGCTGCTTTGCGTGCCGGGTTACCGGTGGAAGTGCCGGCGCTAACCATTAACAAGGTTTGTGGCTCTGGCCTGAAGGCTGTTAACCTGGGCGCTCAGGCGATCATGCTTGGTGATGCTGAAGTGGTAGTGGCCGGCGGGATGGAGAACATGAGCCAGGCTCCCTACACTGTGCCGGGGGCGCGGTTTGGCTTGCGTATGGGGCAAGGGTCACTGGTAGATACCATGATTACTGACGGGCTGTGGTGTGCCATGGGCGATACGCACATGGGTATCACCGCTGAAAATATCGCTGCTGATTTTTGTCTTTCCCGCGAGGACCAAGACCGGCTGGCGGCGGAAAGCCAGCGCCGTGCCCTAGCGGCGATCGAAGCGGGCCGCTTCCGGGAGGAGATTGTTCCGGTACAAATCCCACAGCGTAAAGGTGCCCCCCTTAGCTTTGACATCGATGAGTTTCCTCGGAAAGGTACTACCGTGGAGGCGCTGGCTCGTCTGGCGCCCGCTTTCAAAAAAGACGGGACGGTTACTGCCGGCAACGCCTCGGGGATTAATGACGGTGCTGCCGCTGTAGTCCTAATGGAGCTAGGACGCGCCGAAGCTTTGGGGCTGAGGCCGCTGGCCGTTATTGCCGGCTACGCTTCCGCCGGCGTTGAACCGCGCATTATGGGGACGGGCCCCATCAAGGCAACGCAGAAAGCACTGGCCAAAGCCGGGTTGGAGCTGTCTGAAATAGACCTGCTGGAGTCCAATGAGGCGTTTGCCGCCCAAGCACTGGCGGTGGCCCGGACACTGAATTTGAACATGGACAGTGTCAACGTCAATGGCGGCGCTATTGCCCTGGGGCATCCTATTGGTGCCAGCGGGGCGCGGATTTTTGTTACGCTACTTTATGAAATGCAGAAACGTGACGCGCGGACTGGTCTTGCCACCCTTTGCATAGGCGGCGGGCAAGGTGTAGCTACTGTTGTGCGCCGCTAAAGCTGTTTAGAGCAGTATACTCCACGGGAAAGCACCTCCTCCTAGAAGGTTTCGGGCAGCGGGCGGAAAGCGAATCTTTCTTCTAGAAGCTAGAGGGATTTAGGAAAGGCTGTCGAACAGGTATCTTGTGGCTCTCGGGGAATAAAAAAGAAAAAACGCTCTCTCTGCGGAGTGAGTCCACAGGCAGGTGAAATCATGTTCCGGTTGAAGCCTGAGGACGCCTCAGGGTTACGGCTTGTTATTCAACTGGGTCTGTCGGTTTCGTTGTCTCTGCTAGGCGGTATTCTTTTGGGAAGATACCTCGGGCGTCTGTTTGGCTATGAGTTGCTGTTTGTATTTCTTGGTATTGTAGCGGGGCTCTCGGCGGGATTCAGGGAGGCGGTGAGGCTGCTGATGAAAAAGTGATCGGAAGTTCGGGCCGTTTTTTTTGGTTATTTTACCGATGGATGTGTGCTGTAGCAGGATCTAATATGCTGCGAGGGGGGGGGTGAGGCGTTTGCTGGGAGAAGTAGTAAAAGGGATTCGCCATTCGGAAGACAGAGCAGAGGAAATTAGGAGGAGCGCTCACGTCGAGTCGCGGGAAATTATTCAGGATGCCGAGCGCAGAGCGGCTGAGATTATGCAGCAAAGCCTGGCTGAAGCAGAGACAGAGGCCAGA
>JAGXSQ010000044.1 GCA_018333395.1 Dethiobacter sp. | reverse complement strand
CCCGACCAGTGATCGTCCGGTTTACTGCCGTAGCTGTTTCCAAAGCAGATAAGCGAAGTAAAAAAGACAGCTGCAATGAAGGGGAAGTTGGATAACAGGCGGGTTTTCAGCGAACCGGGGAAGGTGTAAGCCCGGCAGCTGCGCGTTATCGAGGTTCACCCCTGAGTTCCTCACTGAAATTTAAGTAGGTGTAGGCGGATTCCGCCGTTATACGGATAGGGTATCGTTGTTTGTGCCCGAAGAGAGGAATGCTGTTGTTGGCATTCAACTAAGGTGGTACCGCGGGAAACTCTCCCGTCCCTAGGGACGGGAGAGTTTTTATTTTAGTTATCCCGTAAAAACAGGATGTCGCCGAAATCGCTTTTGCATAACTTAGCGGGAGGGGTCAACATGCTTGGCATGCAGGATTTTTGGGTCTCCGCAGCGTGGATACTTTCCGTCGCCTCGACACTCGGCTGTATTATTTTTGGCGTGTTGCACTGGCATTATGAGGAAGAATAAGGAGGCTGGCCAGCCAAGATGAACATTCTGGCTCTTACCGTGGTGATCGCCATTTTCCTCCTGGTTATTACAACGCTGATGTGGCTTGGTTACAGAAAAACCAAGACAGATTCTGATTATTTGGTAGCTGGGCGTAGCGTGCACCCTTGGGTGATGGCTCTTTCCTACGGAGCCGCCTTTATTTCCACCTCCGCCATCGTCGGCTTCGGTGGCGTCGCCGGCCTGTACGGCTTTTCCCTGCTTTGGCTGACGGTGCTCAACATTGTCGTCGGCGTCTTCATTGCTTTCGCTTTTCTGGGCGTACGTATCCGGCGCATGTCCTCTAACCTTGGCAGCGAAACGTTCCCTTCGCTGCTTGGCAGCCGCTACCAGTCCCCCGCCCTGACCGCCTATTTGGGACTACTTATCTTCCTGCTCATGCCTGCCTACACCAGCGCCATCTTGATTGCTGGGGCACGTTTTCTGCAGGAAGCGCTAGCCCTGCCTTTTAATCTAAGTCTGCTTCTGCTCGCAGCGTTAGTTGGCATCTACGTTATGAGCGGAGGGTTGCGTGGTGTTATGTATACCGACGCCTTTTTCGCCATCGTCATGTTTCTAGGCATGGGCATGCTGCTGGTCAACACTTATCTGACTGCAGGAGGGGTTGTCTTTGCCCACAGCGAACTGACCGCTCTGAGTCGGCTTGTGCCCGCAAACTTGGTCGAGCAGGGACATCGTGGCTGGACAGCGATGCCCGCAACCGGTTCCAAGCTGTGGTGGACGATCGTCTCCACCATGGTTATGGGAGTAGGTATCGGTGTGCTGGCCCAGCCCCAACTCGCCATGCGCTTTATGACCGTCAGACAGCCGCGGGCTATTTACCAGTCCATCCTCATAGGCGGTATCTTTATTTTTTTCATGACAGGCACAGCTTTTATCGTTGGTCCGCTCAGCAACCTCTATTTTTACCAGACCCAGGGGCAAATTGCCCTGCAGGCAGCGGGCGGCAATTTAGATCGAATTATCCCTGTCTTCGTCTCCCAGACCATGCCTCCCTGGTTTCTTTACTTCTTCATGCTGACCCTGCTCTCAGCCGGTCTTTCCACTCTCTCTTCTCTGCTGCACGTGCAAGGCGTAGCTTTTGCCCGTGATTTGGTACAGACCCTAGGCGGGGACCGGCTACTTCCCGGCGCCTCCACCCGCTTCTGGGCCAAAATGGGCACAGCTCTCTCGCTCCTAGCCGCCATAGTTCTGGCCTATACGCTACCGGCCAACATCGTTGCCCGCGCCACAGCTTTCTGGTTTGGTGTCTGCGCCGCCAGCTTTCTGCCTACACTGTTAGCAGCCCTCTATTGGCCGGCAGCCACCAAAGCCGGAGCGCTGGCCAGCACCGTTACCGGCAGTGTTGTCAGCGTCCTTGGATACCTCTTCCTGCATGAGGCCCAAGCTGTGGCACTTGGGCTCTCCGCCCGTCTGTTTGGTCGTGCTACCCTGCTGCCCTTCCCCTGGACTCATGTCGACCCGCTTTTTTATGCCCTGCCCGCTTCCGCCGCCGTGTTTGTCATCGTTTCTTTACTCACTGCCAAACCGTCGCCCATGCACCTGGAGAAGGCCTTCCGGAAAATTGCTTAGCACCTGTCTAGCATTGCAGTGAATGAGGACGAAATACTTAGCTAAAGCGTCAGAAAAGGCGAAAATTCCTCCTTTCAGTCTTTTCCCAGCAAGAATGACAAGTTTAGAGTCGGCAGCAGGAAATCACTCGCTTTTGGCGAATGCAATTTTCGCTATTTTTTTTATTCTCCCGTTTTTTCACGGGACGTCAGGGGGAACTAGGTGAACGCAGTATTACGTCTTGAAAACCTAAGCAAAAGTTTTGCTGGCACCCCTGTGGTGAGAAACTTACATCTGACCATCAGTAGCGGGGAGTTTTTTACTTTCCTTGGGCCAAGCGGTTGTGGCAAAACTACCACACTGCGGATGATTGCCGGCTTTGAAGCACCTACGGAAGGTCGCATTTTTCTGGAACACAAGGACATTACCGAGTTAGCTCCTTTCCGGCGAGATGTGAACACTGTTTTTCAGAATTATGCCCTCTTTCCCCATATGACGGTGGCCAAAAATATTTCTTTTGGTCTGGAAATGCGCAGGGTGGGTAAAGAAGAGACCACCAAACGCGTCTCTAAGATGCTGGAATTATTTAGCCTGACAGGGCTGGGTAGTCGCAAACCCTCTCAGTTAAGCGGCGGACAGCAGCAACGGGTGGCCGTGGCGCGCTCTCTTGTTTTAAATCCCCGGGTATTACTGCTAGATGAGCCGCTGGCCGCTCTCGACGCCAAGCTCCGGCGCCAGATCCAGATAGAGTTAAAAGAGATTCAAAAGTCCTCCGGTGTAACTTTTCTCTATGTTACACACGACCAAGAAGAAGCCTTGTTACTCTCCGACCGTATCGCCGTGATGCGGGATGGAGTACTGGAGCAAGTGGGAACACCCCGCAAAGTCTATGAGCAGCCGGCGACCCGCTTTGTAGCTGAGTTCGTCGGCGAAAACAACTTGCTGCCAGCCAGAATTGTTGCCTGCCAAAACGGTGAACTACTGCTCGACGTTCACGGCCTGCGAGCAGTTTGTACTACGGGCAGCAGCATACCGCGCAGTGAAACCTGGGGCGAAGCAGTTCTTGCTATCCGTCCAGAAAGCTTTTCCCTGCACCGCCATTCCCCTGACGCGCTAAACTGCTTTGCCGGTGTGGTAAGGGAGTGCCTCTACAGCGGCACAAACCTCAGAGTAATCGTGCAACTTGACTGCGGCCAACGTCTGCTAGTACAAGTAGCATCCGGCTCCGGTTTCCGGACCGGAGAACGGGTCTGGGCAGAGTGGCAGCCTGCAGACGGTCAGGTCGTAAGCGAAGAATCGGGTGTGAATACTGTGCCGGAGCTAAAGGCGCAGGAAAGCTCTGCCCGGAGGGGGTGCGCCGGTTGAACAGCGCCGAAAAGGGAGCCGGCTGGTTCCGTAGCCTGATGATTGGCCCATCCCTGCTTTGGTTGCTTCTTTTTCTAGCCCTGCCTCTCCTGCTAGTGGCAGCTATCAGTTTTATGACCAGGGGTACTTATGGCGGGCTGATATATAATTTTTCCCTGTCCAGCTACCTGATGTTGCTAGATTCGTTGTATGCGACAATTATGGCCCGCTCTCTTTGGATGGCGACAGCTACAACCGTATTCTGTCTGGCGGCCGGATACCCGCTGGCGGCCTTCATTGCTGCCTCAGGTCCGAACAGACGCCACTGGTTGCTGATGCTTGTCGTTATCCCTTTCTGTATTAATTTCCTCATCCGCACCTACGCCTGGATGGCCTTGTTGCGCTCCGGGGGGATTATCAATCACCTGTTGCTGGCAAGCGGACTGATCAGTTCACCGCTGACTATGTTATACACCCCGGGGGCAGCACTGCTTGGGCTTGTTTATGCTTTTCTTCCCTTTGCCGTCCTGCCAATTTATGCTTCCCTGGAAAGGTTGGATCAGCGGCTGGTAGAGGCCGCCACGGACCTTGGAGCCAGAGGCCGTCAGGTTTTCTGGCGCGTAGTACTACCCATGGCCGCCCCAGGAATCGCGGCAGGTGCCTTGCTAGTATTCATCCCCACTCTAGGAATGTTTGTAATCACTGACCTGATGGGCGGAGCACGCACCATGCTCATCGGCAACCTGATTCAAAACCAATTCATGGCCGCACGCAACTGGCCACTTGGCTCAGCAGCCTCGATGGTACTGCTTCTCACGGTTCTGGCGGGCCTTTGGGCGTACCGTAAACTGTTCCCAAACGGAGGTCTGGGAGATGTATAGGACACGAACAGGCCTCTGGGGACTGACAATCTTGGCCCTGCTGGTTTATTTTTTCCTTTATGCCCCTATTTTGCTGATGATGGTCTATTCCTTCAATGACTCCCGTCTTAATGTCACCTGGCAGGGATTCACCTTACAGTGGTACCGCAGTCTCTGGCAGAATACGCATGTGTTAGAGGCGCTAGGCAACAGCCTCGTGGCGGCTCTCGCCTCCACTCTGCTTTCGGTAGCGCTCGGAACAACCGCTGCTTACGGATTTTACCGCTTCCGCCAAAAGGCGTCCCGGTTGCTGGAAGGCTTAATTTTCATCCCGCTAGTTGTGCCGGACGTGGTGCTGGGTGTGTCCATGCTCATGTTATTTGTACTGCTGGATGTAAATCTCGGCTTACACACAATCACTGTCTCCCATTCCGTATTTGGCACGGCTTATGTAGCGGTAGTGGTACGTTCGCGCTTGGCAACCCTCGACCTAAACCTGGAACAAGCCGCCATGGACCTTGGCGCAGACTGGTGGAACTGCTTCCGCCGGGTAATTTTCCCACTTATCCTGCCAGGCGTAGTAGCCGGAGGGCTTCTGGCCTTTACCGTTTCCATGGATGACTTTGTGGTGACCTTTTTTACGGCAGGGGTGGGCTCTACGACCTTACCGCTGCGCATTTATTCCATGCTGAAGTTAGGCGTTTCCCCGGAAGTCAACGCTCTGTCAACTTTACTGGTCATAGTCATTATTTTTCTGCTCCTAGCTACCCAACTCGTCCTACGGGGCGGTAGCAATACAGATAAAAGAAAGAGGAGGCCTACCATAAATGACGCGAAAAATTTATGAAAGACGGGCGGCCCGTTCCGGAAAAACACTGCTACTTCTGTTGCTGCTGGCAGTAGCGTTGCTGCCGCTGGCAAGTTGCGGCAGGAGGGAACAGACGGGACAGCCGGAAGCACCGACACTCGGCAAAACACTGAATGTTTATAACTGGTTTAACTACATCGACAAAGAAGTCATCAGGGATTTTGAACGCGAATTCGGCGTCAAGGTCAATTATGACACCTATGCATCAAACGAAGAATTACTGGCCAAATTGATGACGGGTGTGGGTGGATATGACGTCATTGTACCTTCTGACTATATGGTAGAGATTATGATTAAGGAAGGCTTGCTCGCCCCACTAGACCTTAACAATATTCCCAATCTAAAAAACATCGACGAAAGGTTCCTTGATCTGCCCTTTGACCCCGGCAATCTCTACACCGTTCCATATATGTGGGGAACGGTAGGTATCGGTGTCAACACTAGATATATCCAAGAGGATGTATCTAGTTGGAGAGCGCTCTTCGACCCGAGTTATCAGGGCCGCATTACGATGCTTAACGATAAGCGGGAGACTTTTGGTGTAGCTTTAAAACTCCTCGGCCACTCTATAAATACTACTGATCCGGAAATTCTGGAAGAAGCCAAAGAGAAACTGCTGGCACAAAAGCCTCTACTGAAAGCTTATGACAGCGAAAACATCAAGCACCTCCTTGTTTCCGGCGAAGCCTGGCTGGTACACGCCTGGTCGGGAGACGTGCTAATGGCCGCTGCGGAAAACCCGGACATCGTTTATGTCTTGCCAAAGGAAGGCGGTGTCGTCTGGGCCGACAATCTGGCCATCCCTAAGGAGGCGCCCAACAAATACACGGCGGAAGTATTTATCAATTACCTGCTGCGGCCGGAGGTCAGCGCCCGCCTGACCAGGTATATCCAGTACGGTAATCCCAACCGGGAAGCCTGGCCACTGCTGGAAGCAGAATTCCGGGAAAACCCCGCCATTTTCCCAACCGAGGAATCCTTAGCAAACAGCGAGTGGTTGCGCACCATAGGCGAAGCGACTACCCTGTATGACCGTTTATGGACGGAGGTTAAAGGCCGATAAATAAGCGCCTTGTCACTTCCTCGTCTCTCTTTATCCACCCTCGTTTAAGCAGATGGCAGGGAAGAGGCAGGGGAAGCGGCCAGAAAGGAGCCAGCTTTTGTTTGTGCTACGGGAAGTAAAATATCTAAACATTCTAGCTATAGACAGACTACACCTCCCGGCCGGCCAAGTAACCTGCATCGTTGGTGAGAGCGGCAGCGGCAAGACTACGTTACTGCGTCTGCTGAATAAATTGATTTCTCCCGACACCGGCAGCATCAGCTTTCAAGGCGTACCGCTAAGTGACATTCCTGCTGTTACACTACGCCGAAAAGTAGTCATGCTTTCCCAAGTACCGGTCATTTTCCCGGGAAATGTTCGGCAAAATCTGCTGGCTGGCTTGAGATTTTCCGAAAAGCCTGTGGCCCCAGATACAGAACTACAGAAGGTCTTACAGCTAGTTTGCCTCGGAAAGCAGCTAACTGACGATGCCGAAAAGCTCTCCGGCGGTGAAAAACAGCGGTTAGCCTTAGGTCGCTTGCTTCTTTTGGACCCCGAAGCGTTCCTCCTTGATGAACCGTCCTCCAGCCTTGACGAGGAGACGGAAAAACTGGTCGTCGCAGCCCTGGTCAACCATAGCAAGGCTTCCGGGAAAACGCTGGTGATGGTCACTCACACTAAAAAAATCGCCCGTGAGCACGGAGATTTAATTGTGGAGATGAGAGACGGCCGGGTTTACGGCCCACAGGAGGTTGCCCCCCATGCAGAAAATCACTGAACTGCAGCTCTGGCAGTTGGCCGCTGCTTATCTCTTTATCTTAGGGTTGCTGGCCCTTGTAAAAAGCAAAGGCCTTTCGCGGGAAAAAGAGATTATGCTGGCCGCTGTCCGTATGACTCTGCAACTTGTTCTGACAGGCTATCTCTTGGCTTTTCTTTTCGAGCGCCGACACCCGTTCCTTTCCGTCCTGGCTGTCCTGATTATGCTGGCATTTGCGATAGACAATATCATCAAACGTGTCCGTAGGCCACTTTCCCCGCAAATCAAAACAGTCATTGCCCTGTCGATGACTGTTGGTACTATTACCTGCCTCCTTTTCTTTCTTTTAGCGGTTTTCAGCCTCTCGCCCTGGTATGAACCACGCTATTTTATCCCTATTGCCGGCATGCTCATTGGTAACTCCATGACAGGCATCTCCCTTGGCGTCAACCGGCTGGCTGAAGGCATGTATACTCAAAAAGACCTTGTGGAAACAGCCCTGATGCTTGGCGCTACTCCTAAGGCAGCCTCCAAAACTATCGTGGACAGCGCTTTTGACGCCGCTATCTTGCCCACCATGAACGCGATGGTCGGCATGGGCATCGTCTTTTTGCCCGGCATGATGACAGGTCAAATTCTGGCTGGCGCCTCCCCAGTCACCGCCATCCAGTACCAGATTGCCATTATGCTTGGTATTACCGGCAGCGTAGCGCTGACTGTCCTCCTCTTTGTCCAGCTCGGGTACAAAACATTTTTCAACCAGGAACAG
Source organism: Dethiobacter sp. (assembly GCA_018333395.1). Next base: position 6,747 of record JAGXSQ010000044.1, on the reverse strand, counting down.
CAACTTAGGCTCTAGCCGCTTGTTGGCCTGCAGTACAGAGAGGCAAGTTTTAGGGGTGCATCTAGTGATGATCCCTTAGCTGACAATTTATCACAGCCTAGCCGCTGATGAAAAAGGATTATCGGCAGGACTTTTACACCCAACCGAGAATAGTACTATTAACAAATCAAACAGGGTGGTACCAAGAATGATTATTGACGGCCATGAAATGGAAAAAAAAGCAGTCCTGGAAGTGGCGGCGCTGATGTGCCTAGCGGCGAGAACGGCCCCTAAGGGCCGCGGAGCCGACAATCTGGTAACTAGCGTGGTAAGCGGCGAAGATCTGGAAAAAATGGCTGCCGAAATGAAAAGACTCGGCGAAGAATACAGCGCCGCTTTTTTTGTCCGGGACAGTGGCAATCTGGGGCGCACGCAGGCCGTAGTATTAGTCGGCACACGCCTGAAGCGGCTCGGGCTTCAAGCGTGTGGTTTCTGCGGTTATGGCGGCGGGTGTCTGGAAGCAGAAAAGGTCGGCGCACACTGCACTTTCAATACCGTAGACCTAGGAATTGCCCTCGGCTCTGCAGTCAGTGTGGCCGCCAATCACAGGGTCGATAACCGTGTTATGTACACCATCGGCAGGACGGCCATCAATCTTGGGTTGCTTGGCGAAGAGGTCAAGATCGCTTACGGAATACCGCTCTCCGTGAGCAGCAAAAGCCCCTATTTTGACCGCTAATCTCCAGCACATGGGCACACGGCAAGAGGCGATGCTTCTTTAAGGCAGCGAAAGCACATTTTTAGGACCTTACGGAGTTATTTTGCTGCACAAAAAATGTTGCGCGGCAAAGCATGCTATTGTATGATGATAAAGTGAAGCAGTGAGAATTTTCTGAAATATTCTCCAGGAGCTGATGTCAGTATGACGCCGGAGACGCTTAACGGTCAGCCCGACTCCATAAAGGGTATCTTGCATAAAATTAACCCTTTTCACCTCCTAGACGACAATGTCCTTACTCAAGTAGCCCAAAACACAGCATTCCGCCATTTCGTCAAGGGTGCTTTTGTTGTCCGCCAAGGCGAAAGATCTCAGCAGTCACTGTTTTTAATCATCTCCGGCACTGCGGAGATTACCGTACTTGACGAATATGACAGAGAAACAGTGGCTGGTCTGCGCCAAGAAGGAGAATTTTTTGGGGAAACTGTCTTCTTGTCCGAAGAGCCTTATCCCGGTTCGGTGCGGGCGCTGACTGACCTGACGTGCCTCACCGTTCCGCACGAAATTTTTGAGTCCTTGCTTGGTCAGCAAGCTGATTTTTCAGCCCATTTCAGCCGTATCCTGGCAGACAGGATGCGCACCCTCTACCAGACTCTCCCTACCAGCGCCCGCGACGACGCTGACTCGCTGGAGCAGCCCATGCGCAAACGCGTGTCCGACCTAATGTCGACTCCTGCTGTAACCGCATTGCCTACCGAAGAGATTGCCGAACTAGCCCGCAGGATGACTTCGCACAACGTCTCCTCGTTGGTGATAGTTAACACTGAGCTGCGTCCACTAGGCCTTGTCACGGAAAAAGACCTGGTCGGCAAAGTACTGACCAAGGGCAATCTCTTAAAGAAACTTACCGCCGCTGACATCATGAGTCAGAGCATTTGTACGGTAGAGCCGACGGCATTCTACTACGAAGCATTGCTGTCCATGGTCAAGAATCAAGTCAAACACCTAGTGGTCGCTTCCGGCGACCGACTGGAAGGAATCGTTACCATCCGGGACCTAATCACTTCCCGTAGCATGGGTGCGCTTAGTATTGTTAATAGCATTGAAGCTCAGGAAAACATTGAAGGTCTGGCCAAAGCCAGCAAAGAGATTGACCGGGTGCTGCGGGCGCTGGTGGCGGAAAAAGCCAGCAGCAAAGAGATTCTACAGATTATTACCGAGTTTTTTGACCGCCTCACCCGCAAAGTAATCCAAGTCTGCGAACAAAAGATGGTCAGAGAAGGCTATGGCCAACCGCCGGTCAGCTACAGCTGGATTACCATGGGTAGTAGCGGTCGGCAGGAGCAGTTCGTCAAAACAGATCAGGACAACGGGATTATCTATGAAAATGTCCCCAAGGAAAAAGAAGAGCAGGTCTCCCGTTATTTCCATCTCCTAGCAGAAAAAGTGGTAGAAGGACTCTACAGGTGCGGTTTTGCCAAATGTAAAGGAAACGTGATGGCCTCCAATCCCTACTGGTGCCGCTCATTTAACAGTTGGCGGCACACCATCAACGAATGGGTCGACGTACTGGAACCGGAAAATGTTCGCATGATGACTATTTTCCTAGATTTCAGGCACGTTTACGGCAAGAAAAGTCTTTGCGACCTGCTGCGAACCTTTGTGACCAGAAAATTTCAAAAAGCAGCAACTGCTTTGCTTTTTTTAGTCAAAGATGACCTCGCTCACCGTGTCCCGCTCAACTTTTTCAAACATATTATTACTGAAAAGTCTAAAGAACACCGCAACATGGTCAACTTGAAGGGAGCGGCCTGCGTCCATGTGGTAGACTGCCTGCGCGCCTACTCTCTGCGCGAAGGAGTTATCGAAACCAACACTTTTAAGCGCCTTGAGCAACTGACTGAGAGAGGGGTCTTCTCCCGCGATGATGCCGAACACTTGGCTGTAGCGTACGAGACACTGATGACGTTCCGCATCCGTCAAAGTCTGCTACAGCTTGCTAAGGGCAAAGAACCTGATAACTATATCACCCCCGATAACTTGAGCAAAAGGGAAAAAGCGGCTCTGCGCGAAGCCTTTCTGGCGGTGGACCGCTTGCAGAACTTGACCAGCTACGCTTTCTATGCGTTTATCAGCTGACAGGAGGGGTATACATGGACAGGAATAGCCATACGCCTTATCTGGAGTCGCGCCTTTCGCGCTGGCAGACGGTTGCCTATCGCCTGTTCTACCGTTATTACAAAGCGCGGGCAGAAAAGAAGGGCTTCAAAAATAACTATCGCCCTGAACCGGGCCTAACCAGCGCCCTGGGCGAAAAGTCGCTCCAGTTAAAGGCGCGCCTGAACTGGAACCAGCCACTAGTCAGCAGTCGTTATGTTGTTTTCGATACCGAAACTACCGGCTTCTATCCTTACCAAGGAGATGAGATCATTGCCATCGGCGGGGTGGTGGTCGAAAACGGTGCTATTCTGGAGGAGTCTTTCCATGAACTCGTCAATCCCTACAGGCCTATCCCACCTGCTGTCACCGGCATTACCGGCATCACCGACGAGATGGTGGCCGATAAACAGGGCGTTTGCAGCGTCATCGGTGATTTCCTCGACTTTGTCGGCGGCGCTACCCTAGTTGCCCACAACGCTGCATTTGACTTAGCATTTATGAACATTAAGCTGAAATGGTATACGAAGACAGAGATCTACAATCCGGTCATCGACACCTATAAGCTGGCCCGCGCCCTTTGTCCGGAGCTTGGCTGCCACGACTTGGACTCACTGCTCAAACATCACCAAGTAGAATTACAAGGCAGACATACCGCCCTGGGCGACTCACTGATGACGGCGCAGATTTTTCTGTACTACCTGCAGTTGTTGGAAGAGAAAAATATTGAGACGCTAAAACAACTTTACTACTACCTACACATCAAAAATACGCTTACCTTTAGCACCTAATATTCACAATTTTCCGAATCAGGCAGCAGGCCCCCGACTTACCTGGGGTCGTTGCATTTCGCGGTAAAATCAAGTAAAATCAAAGCAGTTTACAGAGGAGGTCGGACTGATGACTAAAATCATCCCTTTTCGTGGGCTGCGCTACAATCCGGAAGAAGCAGCAGCGATGCACTCCCTTGTTGCCCCACCCTATGATGTCATCGACAAGCAGGCCCAGCGCCTGCTTTATGCTAAAAGCCCCTACAACGTTATTCGCCTGGAATACGGAGAAACAAGGCCCGGCGACGACACCGCAGTCAACCGCTATACACGTGCGGCGACCCTTTTCCACCGCTGGTTGGCAGAAAACATCCTCACACGCGAAGCGGGACCCACCCTTTATTTTTATGAGCAGGAATTTTCTTCTCAGGAACAACGGCACACACGCTGTGGCTTAATCGCTGGCGTAGGGTTGGAGGACTATGCCACCGGCATGATTCTACCCCACGAGGAAACGCTGGCCAAGGCCAAAACCGACCGCCTGGAGCTACTGCGAGCGACCGGCGCTAATTTCAGCCCCATCTTTGGCCTCTACGATGATCCGACCGGCACGGTAGAAAAAGTGGCTGCCCGCTACAAACATCAGGCGCCGCAACTAGACTTTACCGATGACTCCGGCGAAGTCCACCGACTCTGGATTGTCGGTGATGATAACGACTTAGCGGCTCTCCGCCACTTCTTCCTTGACCAAAAAATCTATATCGCCGACGGACACCACCGCTACGAAACCGCCCTCCATTTCCACCAGGAAATGCTTGCCTGCGGCCAAAACAGCTTTGCCTTTGTCCTGATGACACTCGTAAACCTGCACGACCCAGGGCTAGTCGTTCTCCCCACACATCGCCTAGTTAAAGACGTGGCCGCTTTTGACCGCCAGGATTTACTTGGGCAACTGTCCCTAATTTTCCAGGTTACGCCACTGGCGCTGACCGCACTCCACGGGACGGAAGCTGTAGTCAGCGAGCTGCAGAAAATGCAAGACGCTAGGGCAACAGCTCATACTTTTGCTCTGTATCTCGGTGACGGTAACCTTTATCTTCTGTCACTTTCCCGCGACCTGGCTGCTGGAGAAATGTCCTCCCGTGCCAGTTCGTTCTCTGTGGCCTGGCGCAGTCTCGACGTAGCTGTGTTGCAGTGCCTGGTTTTGGAGGGGGTACTCGGCATCGGCAGCGAAGCACGCCGCAGCGGGCAAAACCTTTCCTACACCCGCAGTGAAGCGGAAGCACTGTCGCTGGTCGATTCCGGCACGTATCAGGCCGCTTTTTTCCTAAGTCCCACCTTGGTCGGCGAGGTTACTGCCGTAGCCTCAGTCGGTGATAAAATGCCGCAGAAGTCCACCTATTTTTATCCTAAACTACTGACTGGGCTGGTCATTAACGACTTTGTGGTCCAATAAATACCGTTGTTACTTTTTGAGCAGTAAAGCGTGTTCTAGGACAGACGTAATCACTTTGCGCGGACTGCCCAAAATCGGCCTGACGCCGTGTACCTCTTCGTCCTTGACCGGCCGGCCCCACTTGCCAAGTTCGGAAAGGACGGTCACCACCGCTTCGGCCTGCCCTTGCAGGTGATAACCTCCCTCCAGAAAGAGGACAACCCGACCGCCGCAATACGTTTCGGCTATTTCCCGCACACGCCGCGCCATGCCGGCAAAACCATGAAAGCTCAAAAGCATACCAGCTAGCGGATCGTTATGGTAAGTGTCATGCCCGGCAGAAACCATCACCACCTCGGGGCGGTAGGCTGCCGCCAGCGGAACGATAATCTCCTGGAAGACCGCCTCGTAAGCATCGTCACCGCAGCCGGTCGGTAGCGGAATATTTACATTGTAACCTGCCCCCCTCCCGCCTCCTGTTTCATAAAGCTGGCCTGTTCCGGGATAAGCCGGGCTTTGATGGATAGAAACGAACAATACTTCCGGGTCGAGGTAGAAAGCTTTCTGTGTGCCATTGCCATGGTGTACATCCCAGTCAAGGAAAAGAATCCTGGAAACACCAAATTCTTTCATAGCCGCGCGCGCCGCGATAGCGCCATTGTTAAAAAGACAAAAGCCCATGCCGCTCTCTGGCTCGGCGTGGTGGCCGGGAGGCCTGCCAAGGGAAAAACAGGAGCGCAGACGCCCGTCTAAGACGGCACGCATCGCTGAAAGCGCCCCCCCTGCCGCAAGCAAGGCCACGTCAAAGGAATGGGGAGTAAGATAGGTATCGCCACCATCCAGGAAGTCGTAGCCGCGCTCAACCATCTCCCGTACATTGGCCATGTGCTGCGCCGTATGGACGGCGGTTACTTCCTCCGGAACAGCCGGGGATGGTGAGATTTGTTCCAAACGTGACAAAAGATTTTCACTGTTTAGAAGCGCCATTATCGCTTCCAGGCGCTCTTTCCTTTCCGGATGGTGCCGGTTGGTGTGCAGCAAAAAGTCGGGGTGATAGACAATACCGATTTCCGTTTTGCTGTTCACTTGCGATCCTCCTCTGATTTATGCCGTAAACATCAAACAGAACAAGCCTTAGCCTCCGAGGCGGTAAACGTGGAAAACGTCCCGAATGGCGTTGACTCGTTTAAGCACACTTTCCAGGTGTCCTCTGTCCCTGACCATGACCGTCATCTGGATAATGGACATCTTATTTTTGGTGCTCTTACCGTTAACTGCGGTAATATTCACCTTGCACTCGGAAACGGCATTGACCACTTCCATCAGAATGTGTGGTCTGTCCATGGCCGAAACCTCGATTTCCACCGGGTAAGCACCGTCACTCTCCTCCCAGACGGCCTCTAGAAAGCGCTGCGAATCCCCCCTGCCCTGCACGTTTGGGCAGTCCCAGCGGTGGACAGAAACGCCGCGCCCGCGCGTTACCACGCCGAGTATCTCATCTCCAGGGACGGGGGTGCAGCACTTAGCAAAGCGCAAGAGGAGGTTGTCAATACCGGCAATGCGTACACCCTTACCTGTTTTGCCCGGCTTTTGCGGCTTGAATTCCTTAATCGGCTCTTGCTCGCTTTGACCATGTTTTTTCCGGTATTCCTCTTTCAGGCGCATAACGGCCTGCGGCGGCGTGATGC
>JAGXSQ010000043.1 GCA_018333395.1 Dethiobacter sp. | reverse complement strand
AGACGACAATATCGTCTGGCAGGCCGGTATTAATAGCATAAGGGAGACGCGCGACAGGGATACGGGTAGCTAGGCGAGCGTTGACTACCTGACCTTCGGCGTGAACGCCGGCATCGGTTCTGCCAGCCGGTGTTACCCGTATAGCGGCACCCAAAACTACAGCCATCGCTTCCTCCAGAGTTTCCTGCACAGTCTTGGCATTCTCCTGGATCTGGAAGCCGTGATAGCCGGAGCCGTCATAGCCAAGTATTAGCTTAATGTTTTGCATGGAGGTTGGCTCCCTCCCGCAGGTTAGTCCAACAAGCTCAAATCTGACCCCAGACGATGGCCCCCAGTAGCAAAGCCGCGGCAGCAATGCTGGCAAAGTCGTGAGGCTTGGCCACCAGTTCGTGTAGGCGGGTTCTGCCTTCCCCTCCCCGATAGCAGCGAGCCTCCATGGCTATAGCCAATTCATCAGCGCGGCGGAAAGCCGAAACAAAAAGCGGGACAAGTAAGGGTAGCAGGCTCCTGGCGCGACGGAAGATGTTGCCGCTTTCAAAGTCGGCACCCCTGGCCATCTGGGCCTTCATGATTTTTTCGCTTTCTTCCAGCAGTGTAGGGATAAAGCGCAGAGAAATCGTCATCATCATGGCAATCTCGTGCGCGGGGACGCCTAGGCGGGCCAGGGGCTTCATCAGATATTCCAGTCCGTCGGTCAGGGCAATGGGAGAAGTTGTCAATGTTAGAAGCAAGGCCGTTACCACCAAAAGAATGATGCGCAGCGCCATAAAGAGGCCGAAATATACGCCATAAGACTCCACTCGCAGCGGCCCTAGGTGGATGAGTACGACCCCCCCCCTGGTCAGCAGAAAGTGTACCAGCAAGGTAAACGTCAGGATATACATAACTGGCCTTAGTCCTCGGAAAACATAGGGTAGGGGAATTTTAGCCGCCAGAAACAAAGACAGTACTACCGTAGCAAGAACTAGGTAGCCCCAAAAAGAATTAACGGCAAAGACAGCGGAAATAAGCAACGCCATCGCAATAAATTTAGCCCGCGGGTCAAGACGGTGCACCAATGTATCTCCGGGAAGATACTGGCCAATGGTAATGCTTCTAAACACACTCATGCCGCCCACCCCGTAGCATCTCCAGAATCGCCTCTTTTGCTTTCTCGACAGTAAAAACGTCAGGCGGAACTTCCTTGCCCGCCTGGCGCAGCCTATGCATCAGCAGCGTCATCTGCGGCAGAGCCAGTCCTAACTCCTCAAGGCACTCCGCGCTGCGAAATACTTGTGCCGGAGTGCCGGATAGCCTGACCTCGCCCCCGGCCAGCACAAACAGGCGGTCCGCAAAACGCGCTACGTCCTCCATGCTGTGGGAAACAAGGATAACCGTTAGCCCCTGTTCCCGATGCAGCGAAACAATAAGCGCCATAATCTCCTGTTTGCCGCCTGGGTCAAGACCCGCTACCGGTTCATCAAGAATAATGATTTCCGGCTCCATGGCCAGCACGCCTGCCACGGCCACACGGCGCATCTGACCGCCGGAAAGAGAAAAAGGCGAGCGCTCCGCCAGCTCAGCAGGGTCAAGCCCTACAGCCTGCAGAGCTCGTCTGGCTCGCGCCTGCGCTTCATCCTTGGCAAGGCCCAGATTTCGGGGACCAAAAGCGACATCTGCCAGGACAGTCTCCTCAAAAAGTTGCTGCTCGGGAAATTGGAACAGCAGTCCCACGCGGCGGCGTAACTGCACCAGTTCGCCTTTCCCACAGCTTATTTCACGGCCTTCTAGGAGAACCCGCCCGGAGGCGGGCTTTAGCAGACCGTTAAAATGCTGCACCAAGGTCGATTTTCCCGACCCGGTCTGACCAATAATCCCTATAAATTCCCCTTGGTGTATCTCCAGGCTAACCTCCCGCAGCGCTGTCACCTCGAAAGGAGTACCTGGCATATAAACGTGGGTCAGGTTTTCTGTGCTCAGGAACATAAAACCCCCACCAGTTCGTCCACCGTCAGTATTTCCGGGGGCAGGGCAACACCGGCCGCCCGCAGTTCCCCGACCAGCTCGGCTACCGCAGGGACACCGAGTCCTCGCGCGCGCAATTCTTCCACCAGCTGAAAAATTCGGCGCGGACTATCATCTAGTACAATCCGACCGCCGTCCATCACCAATACGCGTGCCGCCGCTAGGCATTCCTCCATAAAATGAGTAACACAAATAACAGTGATGCCTTCCTCCTGGTTTAAGCGGATCATCGTCTCCAGCACCTCCCGGCGCCCGCGCGGATCGAGCATGGCCGTCGGCTCATCCAATATCAGACACTTCGGGCGCATAGCTACCACGCCGGCGATAGCTACTCGCTGCTTTTGCCCGCCTGATAAAAGGTACGGGGCATGGCGCCGAAAGGAGGTCATGCCCACTAAAGAGAGCGCTTCATCCACCCTTGCCCGGATTTCCCCAGAGGGCAGACCCAAGTTCTCAGGACCGAAAGCCACATCTTCCTCCACTGTAGGAGCAACAATCTGGTTGTCAGGATTCTGAAAAACCATGCCGACCGTTTGGCGAATACGCCAACGGTTAGACTCGACGCTAGTCTTGAGGTCGTCGATCACGACCTCTCCCTCGCTAGGCAAAAGCAGTGCATTAAACTGCTTGGCTAGCGTCGATTTTCCTGAACCATTCGGACCGATGAGTGCCACAAACGAGCCGCTGCCAACAGACATGCTGACATCCCGCAGCGCCCAGGTATCCTGCCCATCCCGGTTTTGATAGCGAAATCCAAGCCCTCTGGTACGGATGATTTCCATACTAAATGAATTCCAGGATAGCCACCGGCGCCGCATCACCGCGGCGCAGCCCTACTTTCAATATACGGGTATAGCCACCCTGCCGCTCACTGTAGCGGGGAGCAATTTCCTCAAATAGCTTTTTTACAGCACTTTCGTCCAGCAAGTAAGCCAGTGCCTGGCGACGGGCATGTAGGTCGCCGCGCTTGCCAAGGGTGACCATTTTTTCAGTAATGCCGCGCAACTGTTTGGCCTTGGCTTCAGTGGTGGAAATTTTGCCGCTTAATATCATGGAAGTAGCCAGGTTGCGCAGTAAGGCACGGCGATGCCCGCTACGGCGGCCGAATTTGCGGAGAACCATGCTAATTCCTCCTTTACTCGTTGTTGCTGCTGCATAGTTTTAGTCCCAGATGATTCAGCTTCAGCTCGACTTCTTCAAGCGATTTTTTGCCCAGATTGCGTACCTTCATCATTTCATCCTCGGTCTTTTGGGTCAGTTCCAAAACAGTATTGATACCCGCCCGCTTCAGGCAGTTGTAGGAACGTACGGACAGATCCAGTTCCTCTATCGACATCTCCATGACCTTAGCGAAGGCATCCTCATTCTTGTTGTTAGCAATCTCAACCTCGTCAACTTTTTCTGTCAGGTTAATGAACAAACTGAGATGTCTGGAAAGAATTTTCGCACCAAGGCTAATCGCTTCGTCGGGGCGAATGCTACCGTCTGTCCAGACGTCCAGGGTCAACTTGTCATAGTCAGTGTGCTGCCCGACCCGGGTATCCTCCACCGTATAATTCACCCTTCTGATAGGCGAGAACAAAGCATCGACAGGGATAACGCCAATGGGCTGACCGCTTTCTTTATTACGCTCGGCAGGCACATAGCCACGGCCGTTCATGGCCGTGAGCTCCATATAGAGCCGCCCCCCTTCTTCCAGGGTGGCGATATGCAAGTCTGAGTTAAGGATTTCCACATCTGCCGGTGCCTTGATATCCCCGGCAGTGACCACCCCCTGCCCGGCAGCGACTACAACCAAAGTCTGTGGTTCATCGCTGTGTATTTTCATGGACAGGTGCTTAAGATTCATGACAATCTCGGTAGTGTCTTCCAAAACTCCGGGGATGCAAGAAAACTCGTGCAGGACACTCTCGATGCGGACGGCTGTTACCGCCGCACCAGGCAGGGAAGAAAGCATAATGCGCCGGAGAGCGTTTCCAAGAGTAATCCCGTAACCCTGCTCCAGAGGCTCAATAATAAAGCTTCCGTAAGTAGCGGAACTTTTGCGTTCGACCTGCTCAATCCTAGGCTTTTCAATCTCAATCAAGATTCGACCCTCCTTTTCCAATTCCGTAGCCATTCGAGAGGGTGTTCCGTTTAGGTCTAGCGCGAGTACAATTCAACAATCAGGTGCTCGGTAATGGGAGTATCAATTTCTTCCCGGGCAGGCAAACGGACTACTTTACCTGCTAGGGCCTCGCGGTCTGCCTCCAGCCATTCGACAGTCCTCTGGCTACGCATTAGTTCGGCCAAATCCTTGAAACGACCCTTATCCTTGCTGCCCGGGCGCACGGCGATAACCTCTTCCGGGCGCACCTGGTATGACGGTATCGATACTTTGCGTCCACCGACGTTAAAGTGCCCGTGAAGCACAAGCTGCCGCGCCTCAGCACGGGAAAGAGCAAACCCCATGCGGTAAACTACGTTATCTAGACGCGATTCCAAAATCTGCAGGAGATTTTCGCCAGTAATGCCCTTACGACGATCCGCCTCTTTAAAATATCTGCGGAACTGGCTTTCGAGCACCCCGTAAATGCGGCGGGCCTTTTGCTTTTCGCGTAGCTGTATACCATACTCAGATGGCTTCTTACTACGCCGGCTCTGACCATGCTGGCCAGGGACATAAGAATGGCGGCTTAGTCCGCATTTCTCGGTATAACAACGCTCACCTTTCAGGTAGAGCTTCAGTCCTTCACGACGACACAGCCGGCATACTGCTTCTGTATAGCGTGCCAAAAATCAACACCTCCTAAATCAAACTCTGCGCCGCTTGGGCGGGCGACAGCCATTGTGCGGAATCGGAGTAACATCCTTAATCAGGTTTACCTCTAGGCCCGCCGCCTGCAGGGAGCGAATAGCAGCCTCACGTCCGGAACCCGGACCTTTGACAAATACTTCCACTTCCTTCAACCCGTGTTCCATAGCCGCCTTGGCGGCGTTTTCCGCAGCTAGCTGGGCAGCAAACGGCGTTGATTTTCTGGAGCCCTTAAAGCCGACAGTGCCAGCGCTGGCCCAGGAGATAGCATTGCCCTTTAGATCTGAAATAGTAATCAGCGTATTGTTAAAGGTAGACCTGATATGAGCTACGCCGTGCTCAATATTCTTGCGCTCGCGCCTTTTCGGACGGACGCTTTTTTTGCGTGCAACCACAGATTTCCCCCCTATTAATACTTATTTTTTCCGTCTGACGCCAACGGTGCGCTTCGGCCCCTTACGGGTACGGGCATTATTTTTGGTAGTCTGGCCCCGTACAGGCAGGCCGCGCCGGTGGCGGATTCCACGGTAGCAACCAATCTCCATTAGTCGCTTAATATCCATCGCCACGCCACGGCGCAGGTCTCCTTCCACCTTCAGACGCTTGTCAATGTATTCACGCAACCTGGCTACCTCATCTTCAGTCAGGTTGCGCACCCTTGTATCAGGGTTAATGGCGGTTTGGGCCAAAATGCCTTGGACAGTTTTGCGCCCGATACCGTAAATATAGGTAAGCGCGATTTCCACACGTTTATCCCGTGGTAGGTCAACTCCGGCAATCCTCGCCAACTTAATACACCTCCCTTTCTTCAGGGAAACAAAGTTATTGTTTCCCTTCTTTTACCAATTTATACTATCAACCCTGCTTCTGTTTATGCTTGGGGTTTTCGCAGATCACCATGACTTTTCCTTTGCGTTTGATAATCTTACACTTTTCGCAAATGGGTCTCACGGATGGTCTTACTTTCATCCCAAAACCTCCTCGCTTGATCGTTCCGAGCGCATCCGCTGTTTCCCGCAGGAAAATTAAGCTTCTGGCGAACAACTTACTTGTAGCGGTAAGTAATCCGCCCGCGCGTCAGATCATATGGGGATAATTCCACCAGAACCCTGTCTCCCGGGAGGATACGAATAAAATTCATGCGTATTTTCCCGGAAACATGGGCTAGAACCTTATGCCCGTTCTTCAGCTCGACGCGGAACATGGCATTGGGCAATGGTTCAACTACCGTGCCCTCCACCTCAATAACGTCTTTTTTCTTTGTTGACATCAGGGGCGCTTTCCTCCCTTTCTCTCCCAGGTAAGCTTTGGCCTGACAGTTCGTTCACCACCCGTTTTATTTCTTCGTCGCACGCCTGACAGCCGCTTATTTTGGCCGCAAGGTCAGCTTCACATTGCCCCCGGCCCGAGAGATGGCGGATGTTTTTCTTTTTCGGGCGGCTCAAAGGGCGGCTTTGCCCATTCGCAACCAAGACAAAGTTTGGTCCCAGAATACTAGTTACCAGGTAATACTCACCAGCGTCCCGGCCTGCCAGCGAGTGTACCAGCGAACCCGGTCGCAGCGGTTGGGACATGTGAAGCCTTACCCCCCTTCACTTTAGCAGTAATCTGCCCGCTGCAGGTGCAAATCAAGTCTGATCCGGGAACCTTCAGTCTGAGAGAATCGTCAGCATCTCCGGTTCATGCTTACCCACAGCGACAGTGTGCTCAAAGTGGGCAGACCATTTACGATCCAGCGTCACTACTGTCCAGTTGTCGGAGAGGGTCTCTACATGCCAAGTGCCGGCATTGACCATCGGCTCAATGGCCAGAACCATACCCGCCGCCAGCAACGGACCGCAACCTGGTCTACCAAAGTTTGGAATCTGCGGCTCCTCATGCATCTGATTGCCAATGCCGTGACCCACATAGTTGCGTACAACCGAAAAGCCATGTTTTTCCACATGCGACTGCACGGCGTGAGATATATCGCCTAGTCGCTTCCCTTCCACCGCCTGGGCAATACCTGCGTGCAGTGCTTCCCGGGTAACTGTAACGAGGCGCAACGCCTCCTGCTCCACATCCCCCACCGGGAAAGTGGCTGCCGCATCGCCGTAATATCCCCGATAAACCGCTCCTACGTCAATACTGACAATATCGCCGCTGCAGAGCCGCCTAAGCCCGGGAATACCATGGACTACCTCCTCGTTAACAGAGGCACAGACCGTAGCCGGAAAACCATAATAGCCTTTAAACGCCGGCAGGCATCGTGCTTTGCGGATGAACCGCTCAGCAATCCGGTCGAGCTCCAGTGTAGCGACTCCTGGGTGGATTGCCGCCTCCACTACCTGCAAAGCTCCTGCCGCCACGCGTCCGGCATAGCGCATCAGTTCCAATTCCCGCGCTGATTTGATGCTAATCATGGTATCACCGCTTATTTCATAAAGCCCTGATAATTCCTCATCAACATATGGCTCTCGACCTGCTTCATCGTTTCCAAGACAACGCCGACCACAATAATCATGCCGATGCCGCCAAAAAGAATGTTAATGCGGAAAGCGTTCTGTAAAAGAACGGGCATGACAGCGATTAGGGCCAGCGCCAGGGCACCAGCCAAGGTCAGCCTGCCGGAAATGCGGCCGATAAACTCCGCTGTGGGTCGTCCAGGGCGTAGCCCGGGAATAAAACCACCGTACTTTTTGATGTCGTTGGCAATTTTCAGCGGGTCAAACTGGATGGCCGTATAGAAAAAAGCGAAAAAGAAAATCAGCAGCACATAGAGGATCGTGTAGACCGGAGCACCCTCACGGAACATATTTTCAAAATATCTAGCCGCCGGATGGTTGATAAACTGTGCCACGGTTGCCGGAAACATCAGCAAAGCCGAAGCAAAAATTACGGGAATGACGCCGGCTTGGTTTACTTTCAGCGGGATATGGGTCGATTGCCCGCCGTACATTTTCCGCCCGACGACACGCTTGGCGTATTGAACAGGTATACGGCGCTGCCCTACTTCGAGGGCAATGATGCCCACAATCAGGGCCAGGACAATCACAACTGTTGCCAGCATAACGAAAAAATTCATCTCGCCTAGGCGGACCAACTCCACGGTTTGCAGCATCCCCGGCCCAAACTGCGAGACAATGCCCGCGAAAATGACCAGAGAAATGCCGTTGCCCACGCCGCGCTCTGTAATCAATTCACCGAGCCACATCAAAAACGCCGTACCAGCCGTCAGGGTAATGATGATAACCGTATAGGAAAATAGTCCGGGAGCAATGATAGCGCCACCAAAGATCCCTACCGACATACCGGTGGCCTGGAGCAAGGCCAACACGATAGTGCCGTAACGGGTCAGCTGCGACAATTTTTTGCGCCCTTCTTCTCCCTCTTTGGCCCACGCTTCGAATTTTGGCACGACAACGGTTAGTAACTGCATAATAATCGAAGCGTTAATATAAGGCATAATCCCCATGGCAAAGATAGTGAAATTTGCCAGAGCGCCGCCGGCAAAGACATTAAACAAGCCAAATAGATTGTCTTCCCGGAAGAATTCGGCCAGTCTCGTTGGGTCTACACCCGGTACCGGCACGTGAGCACCAAGCCGGTAGACAATAAACATCGACAGAGTAAAGAGAATCCGCTGTCGCAGCTCCTTAATTTTCCAAGCGCTGCGCATCGTTTCAAGCATTTAAATCACCTCGGCCTTACCGCCGGCCGCGCGGATTTTCAAAGCGGCAGTCTTACTGAAACCATGGGCGGAAACAGTCAGCGCCTTCTCCAGTTCTCCCCCGCCAAGGATCTTGGTGCCGTCCTTCGTTGACTTGATTAGCCCTTTTTCCCTGAGCAGCGCCGGAGTAACTTCCGCCCCGTCTTCAAAGGCGTTCAGGCTCGCTACGTTGACTTCGTTGAACTCTTTCTTAAAGACGCTGGTAAAGCCTCTTTTTGGCAAAGCTCGCTGCAGGGGCATCTGTCCGCCTTCAAATCCGGGTCGGACGCCGCCACCGGAACGCGCCTTCTGCCCTTTATGCCCGCGTCCCGACGTTTTGCCAAGGCCACTTCCGATCCCCTTGCCAACCCGTTTCTTGGCGGTGCGGGCGCCCTTTGGACTCTTAAGCTCGTGCAAGCGCATCTTTACACCTCCCTTAAACTTCTTCTACTTTTACGAGATGGCCTACCTTATTAATCATACCCCGAAGCTGAGGTGTGTCTTCATGTTCCACGGTTTGACGAAGCTTAGTCAGGCCAAGGGAGCGTACCGTATCCCGCTGAGGCTGTGAACGCCCGATCGGGCTGCTTGTCAGTGTAATACGTAAGCGTTTGTTCATCCTTCCTGCCTCCTACCTTAGTAGCTCTTCCACCGACTTGCCCCGCAGTTTCGCCACTTGTTCCGCTCGTCTCAGACTGCGCAAGCCTTCCACAGTAGCGTTAACCATGTTGATCGCATTGGCGGAACCAAGCGACTTGGTCAGAATATCACGAACACCCGCCAGTTCGAGCACGGCCCGGACAGGGCCTCCGGCAATAACGCCTGTTCCTTCCGAAGCCGGCTTGAGCAACACGCGTCCAGCACCAAAACGCCCGATGACCGGATGAGGAATGGTGGTTCGGACTAGCGGAACTGCAATCAGGTGCTTCTTCGCATCCTCCACTCCTTTACGGATGGCTTCAGGGACCTCTCCGGCCTTGCCAAGGCCGGCACCGACACGCCCTTTACCATCGCCGACAACAACCAGGGCAGAGAAACTGAAGCGGCGACCACCCTTAACCACCTTAGCCACACGGTTAATCTGGACAACCTTTTCCGAAAACTCCGTTTTACCGGAGTCACGCTTTTCCAAGCTGCTTTCCCTCCTTTGCATCAGAATTCCAACCCACCCTCACGGGCACCCTCCGCCAGCTCTTTTATACGGCCATGGAAAAGGTAGCCCCCCCGGTCAAAAACGACGGTCTTTATCCCCTTCTCCAACGCTCTTTCTGCAATAAGCTTGCCGACTTGGCGAGCGCATTCCTTATTTCCACAAGAGTTGCGGCCAGCGGAAACAGACGCCTCCAGGCTGGATGCTGCAACCAGCGTCTGACCCTGTTCATCATTCACAATCTGGGCGTAGATATGCTGGAGGCTACGGAACACGTTCAGGCGGGGCCGTACTTGTGTGCCGGCCACCTTTTTACGTACGCGGAGGTGACGGCGTTTTCGCGCTAAATTCTTATCTTCACGAACTAACATTCTCAATTCACCCCCTATTTACCAGTCTTGCCGACCTTGCGGCGTACACGTTCCGTTTCGTATTTAATTCCTTTGCCCTTGTAAGGCTCTGGTTCCCTGACGGCCCTGATTTTCGCCGCCACGGAGCCAACCGCCTCCTTATCGATTCCTTTGACGATAATTTTGTTCGGCACCGGCACTTCCAGCTGAATGCCAGCAGGTGGCACAATATTAACTGGATGGGAATACCCGACGGAGAGGACTACTTTATCCCCTTGTCTGGTGGCCCGGTAGCCCACACCAACCAGCTCCAGCGTCTTGGTATATCCTTTGTTTACACCGTCCACCATATTGGCCACTAGGGTGCGAGACAGGCCGTGCAGGGCACAGTGTTCCTTGCTATCGGAAGCCCTACTAACAACAATCTGGTTATCCTCAAGCTGCACACTAACACCCCTGGGTAGCACTCTCTCTAGCCTACCCAAAGGACCTTTGACCGCCAGAACGCCACCCTCTTCTTGAGTAACTTCCACGCCAACCGGCAGCGGAATCGGTTTACGACCGATACGGCTCAAATTTTTCCCCTCCCGTTACCAAACATAACAGAGGACTTCACCGCCAAGCCCTGCCTTGCGGGCAGCTTTGTCAGTCATGATCCCCTGCGATGTAGAAATAATGGCAATGCCAAGTCCACCCAGCACCCTAGGCAGATCATCCTTTTGCGCATAGACACGCAAGCCCGGTTTGCTGATTCGTTTCAGGCCCGAAATCACCTTTTCGCGGCTTGGACCATATTTGAGGTAAACACGAATTATCCCTGGCTTATGGCCCTTTTTAAGGTCATAATCCCTGATGAAGCCTTCCTGCTTAAGAACCTCTGCCATAGCAAGCTTAATTTTAGAAACAGGAATTTCCACGGAATCGTGGTGGACAGTATTGGCGTTACGAATCCTGGTTAGCATATCGGCAATTGGGTCCGTCATTGTCATGGCGATAACCTCCTTTCTCTCAGGTCCCCGTTACCAGCTGGCTTTTCTCACTCCGGGGATCTTCGCCTCGTGGGCGAGTTTACGAAAACACAAACGACACATTCCAAACTTGCGCAGGTAGCCCCTGGGACGGCCACACAGTTTGCAACGATGGTAGCCACGTACGTCAAATTTCGAATTACGCTCTGCCTTGGCAATCATGGACTTTTTGGCCACTCTTTTTCCTCCTTAAACTGATTAGGCCGGGCGGAAGGGCATGCCAAGACCCCGCAGCAGTTCCCGGGCCTCTTCATCGCTCTTAGCCGTAGTCACGATCACAATGTCCATCCCGCGGACCTTTTCCACCTGATCGTAATTAATCTCCGGAAAGATTAGCTGCTCCCGCAGTCCCAGAGTGTAGTTGCCGCGGCCATCAAATGATTTTGGTGAAACGCCGCGGAAGTCGCGAACTCGTGGCAGGGCAATATTAAAAAGCTTATCAAGAAAATAGTACATCCGCGCCCCGCGCAGCGTGACCTTGCAGCCAATCGACATGCCCTCCCGGATCTTAAAGCTGGCCACCGATTTTTTGGCCCGTGTAATAATCGGACGCTGGCCGGCTATCAGGGACAGGTCTTTCAGGGCAGCATCGAGAATTTTTGAGTTTTCCTTGGCCTCGCCCACGCCCATATTGATGACCACCTTTTCCAGCCGGGGGGCTTGGAGGGTATTGCTATACGTAAACCGTTCAACTAAGGACGGCCGTACTTCCTGAAAATATTTTTCCTTTAACCGGGGCATTTACGGTTACCTCCTTTCCGGTTACTTGTCGAGAGACGCGCCACACTTCTTACAAGTCCTGGCACGGGAACCATCCTGTAAGAACGTCTTGGCGATACGCGTAGCCTGCTGGCAACTGGGGCAGATAACCATCACTTTGGCGCTATGCAGAGCTGCTTCCTGTTCGTGAATACCTGCCTGTACCCGCTGTTTGGCCCGTGTATGCCTCTTAACAAGGTGAACTCCCTCGACCACTACTTTCCCTTCGCGTGGAAAAGCCTCCAGCACTTTACCCTTTTTGCCCTTGTCCTTTCCGGACAGGACAAGCACCTTGTCTCCTTTTCTGACATGGAGCTTTATCAAATCTTTGCACCTCCCTTGGACTCAAATCACTTCCGGTGCCAGTGAGATAATTTTCATAAAATCCTTGTCCCGCAACTCGCGGGCTACCGGTCCAAAAATCCTTGTCCCGCGCGGATTCTTCTGCTCGTTAATCAAAACGGCCGCGTTCTCGTCAAATTTAATGTAGGAGCCGTCATTACGCCGGATTCCCTGACATGTGCGGACGATGACCGCCTTAATGACGTCACCCTTTCTGACCACACCGCCAGGCGACGCTTCTTTGACAGAAGCAACGATAATATCGCCAATGTTGGCCGTTTTTCGGGTAGAGCCCCCAAGGACGCGAATGCACATGATTTTTTTGGCACCGGAATTGTCCGCCACATTTAGGTATGTTTGGGTCTGGATCATGGTTGCCCTCCTTCCCTCCTGGGAGTTAAGAAAATTGCCAGTTACAGTAGCTTAAAGTTGGCCGCCATAAATCAGAGCTGAGACTTTTCGATAATTTCCACCAGACGCCATCTTTTTTCCTTGCTAAGCGGCCTCGTTTCCATAATCCTAACTCTGTCACCGATGCGGCAGGCGTTCTCTGGGTCATGCACCTTGTATTTCTGCGAAACCATGATGGTTTTACCGTAAAGAGGATGGCGCGTCAGGCGCTCCACCTTCACAACTGCCGTTTTATCCATCCTGTCACTGACTACATGGCCGACCCGCACTTTGCGTTTACTGCGCTCCATGCGCTTTTGCCTCCTTTAGCTGACGGACCTGTGTTCAGGTCTGTCTTAATTCACGTTCTCGCTTAATTGTTTTTACCCGGGCAATGTCCTTGCGAACCTCTCTGATTCTCATCGGGTTGTCCAGATGACCTGTCACCATTTGAAAGCGTAGATTAAAGAGCTCCTCTTTCAGCTCAGACAACCTGCCATCCAACTCTGGCTCACTGTAATCCCTCAATTCCTTAGCTTTCATGGACATCATCACCCGCTTCCTCGCGCTTTAGGAACTTGGTTCTGATAGGCAATTTATGCGAGGCAAGACGCATGGCCTCCCTGGCCACTTCTTCAGGAACGCCGGCTAATTCAAAAAGAATTCGGCCCGGCTTCACCACGGCAACCCAATGTTCCGGAGCACCTTTGCCGCTTCCCATCCTCGTTTCCGCAGGCTTGGCCGTTACCGGCTTATCAGGGAAGATCTTGATCCAAACTTTCCCGCCGCGCTTGATAAAGCGGGTCATCGCAATACGGGCAGCCTCTATCTGCTGGCTGGTTATCCAGGCAGGCTCCAGCGCTTGCAGCCCATATTCACCGAAAGCAATGCTGCTACCGGCCTGTGCGCTGCCCTTCATGCGACCGCGGTGTTGCCGGCGGAATTTAACTCTTTTCGGGACGAGCATCCCCGCTCCCTCCCCCTTTGTTCTTCTGCCTGGACGGGAGAATCTCTCCTTTGTAAATCCAGACCTTCACCCCAATGCGACCATAAGTGGTGTGAGCTTCGGCAAATCCGTAGTCGATATCCGCACGCAATGTTTGCAGGGGTACAGTACCTTCGTGGTAGGCCTCCGTACGAGCAATCTCAGCGCCGCCAAGGCGACCGCTGACCATTACCTTAACACCCCTCGCCCCGCTACGCATCGTACGCAAAACAGACTGCTTCATAGCGCGGCGGAAGGTGACTCGTTTCGCAAGCTGTGCGCCAATGCTCTCGGCCACCAAATAAGCATCCAACTCGGGCGTTTTAATCTCCATAATGTTAATGTGTACCTGCTTGCCCGTCAACTTCTCCAGTTTGCGGCGCAAATCATCTACACCGGCACCACCCTTACCAATCACCACTCCGGGTTTGGCGGTATGGATAGAAATGCGGACACGGTTAGCCACCCGCTCAATTTCCACTCGTGAAACGCCGGCTACTGGCAACTGCTTCGCAATCATTTTACGGATCTGAAGATCTTCATGCAACAGGTCGGTATAATTCCTGCCGGCATACCATTTGGCATCCCACCCACGGATGATGCCAATCCTAAAGCCAATCGGACTAACTTTCTGACCCACCGCTTATCCCTCCCTCTGCTTAAGAATGATGGTAATATGGCTGGTCGGTCTGCGGATCCGGCTGGCCATCCCCCGCGCCCGGGGACGGAATCTCTTCAGTGGCGGCCCCTGATCGATGAAAGCCTGCCACACATAGAGTTTGTCACGAATCATCTCGAAATTGTTTTCAGCATTGGCCATGGCCGAGTGCAGCACCTTATAAATAGGCTCTGCCGGCCGGTTGGGAACATACTTTAGGATCGCCAGTGCTTCACGCGCATCTTTCCCGCGTATCTGGTCCATGACTAGGCGAGCCTTACGCGGCGACATCCGGATGTATTTGGCAACGGCTCTTGCTTCCACGCCTTTCCCTCCCTTATTTCAGCGCTGAGGACCGTTCCGTGTGGGCACCGTGCCCACGGAAGGTGCGGGTCGGGGCAAACTCGCCGAGTCTGTGTCCGACCATGTCCTCCGTAATATAGACAGGCACGTGCTTTCTCCCATCGTGGACAGCCAAGGTGTGACCAACCATCTCCGGAAAGATGGTCGAACGGCGCGACCAAGTTTTGATCACCTTTTTTTCTCTCTTAGCGTTCATCTGCTTGATTTTTTGTAGCAGCTTAGCCTCAATATACGGTCCCTTCTTCATTGACCTGGACATACTTGGCGACCTCCTTCCTGCACCTACTTGCTCCGGCGCTTAACTATATACTGATCAGATTTTTTATTCTTTTTGCGTGTCTTATACCCCAGTGTCGGTTTTCCCCAAGGTGTAACGGGGCTCTTACGTCCTATCGGAGCCTTGCCCTCACCACCGCCATGCGGGTGGTCTACCGGATTCATTACTACACCTCGGACGGTAGGGCGCTTCCCCAACCAGCGAGAACGGCCGGCCTTGCCGATAGAGATGTTCTCATGCTCCAGGTTGCCGACCTGGCCAATAGTGGCCCTGCACTCCTGAGAAATAAGGCGCACCTCGCCTGATGGCAGACGCACATGAGCAGACTTGCCTTCCTTGGCCATCAACTGTGCGGCAGCACCAGCAGAACGGACCAGTTGCCCCCCCCGACCTGATTTTAGCTCCACGTTGTGCAGCACCGTGCCAACCGGAATGTTTTTGAGCGGCAGGGTATTGCCCGGCTTGATGTCGGCATCAGCTCCGGAGATTACCTCCGTTCCCTGGGAAAGCCCTACAGGAGCCAGGATGTATCGCTTTTCACCGTCAGCGTAATGCAACAGAGCAATGTTTGCCGAACGGTTGGGGTCATACTCAATGGTCGCCACTTTGGCCGGGATACCGTCTTTATTGCGCTTGAAGTCAATAATACGGTAGTTGCGCTTGTGGCCTCCGCCTTGGTGACGGACTGTTATGCGCCCAAGTGCGTTGCGGCCAGCCTTTCTTTTTAGCGGCTCAAGCAGCGATTTTTCAGGCTCGGCAGTGGTCAGATCAGCAAAAGTGCTGACGGTCATAAAACGACGTCCTGGCGAAGTGGGAACAAACTTTTTTAAGGCCATGTTTCTCCCTCCTTCCTGGGCTATAAGCCCTCAAAGATTTCAATCGGCTTGCTACCTTCGGCCAGTGTAACTATGGCCTTCTTCCAGTGGGCCCGGCGTCCGATATGCACACCCACTTTTTTAGTCTTGCCCATCACACGGATCGTGTTGACCGTCTGAACTTTAACCTTAAAAATCTCTTCCACAGCCCTTTTGATTTCCACCTTGTTGGCTCTGATATCCACACGAAAAACATATTTTCTATCTTCCATCATTCTGGTGGCCTTCTCAGTAATCAAAGGTTTTTTGATAATATCACGGGCATCACGCATCAGGCAAATACCTCCTCCACCCGGGCGACAGCATCTTTTGTTAGGACCATGTTTTCACTGTTCAAAATGTCATAGACATTGAGCTGCCAGGCATTTAGCGTTTTCACTCCGGGGATGTTGCGGACTGATTTGATAATGTTCTCCTGAGGAGTGTCAAGCACGAGCAGTACCTTACGCCCCGTCTTCAGGTTTTTGAATACGCCGGCCATTTCTCTCGTTTTGGGAGCCTCCATGGCCAAACTATCCAGCACGATCAGCTCCCCGCTGTTGATTTTGCAGGTTAGGGCCGATTTTAGCGCCAGACGCCTAACTTTTTTCGGCAAAGACATTCTGTAGCTACGGGGGTGGGGGCCAAAGACCACGCCACCGCCTTTCCAAATTGGCGAACGAATGGAGCCGTGACGCGCGCGCCCCGTCCCCTTTTGCTTCCAGGGTTTACGTCCTCCACCGCGCACTTCAGTACGCGTCTTAGTCGCCGCAGTCCCAAGGCGCCTGTTGGCCAGGTAGGTCAACACGGCCTGGTGCATAGCCGCTTCATTTACTTCCACGGCGAAAACCGAGTCGGCCAGCAACATTTCCCCGACCTGCTCGCCGGTGGTACTATACAAGGCTACTTTTGGCATCTTAATCCTCCTTCTTGCCGGAGAAATCTTACCACTTCTATTTTGGTAATTTAACCGCGTTTTTAACGGTCACCAGCGCGCCACGCGCTCCTGGTACAGCGCCGCGCACCAGCAGTAAGTTGCGGTCGGGGTCTACTTTAATCACCCGCAAGTTTTGCACAGTCACTTTTTCCCCTCCCATGCGGCCGGGCAACGTCTGATTTTTGAAGACGCGGGCCGGGCTGATGTCACCCATTGAGCCAGCTCCACGGTGATAGCCGGAGCCGTGAGACATGGGTCCACGAGCCTGCCCATGACGCTTGATAGCGCCGGCAAAGCCTTTGCCACGCGAGATAGAAGTCACATCAACAAATTCTCCCGCCGCAAAAACATCGGCCTTCAGTTCCTGTCCCACGCTGTAGGGAGCAACATCATCCAGGCGCAGCTCGCGGAGATACTTTTTAGGAGTTACTCCTGCTTTTTTGAAGTGGCCGGCCCGGGGCTTGCCGATTTTATGCTCTTTAGTCATACCAAACCCCAACTGAATAGCCTCGTAGCCATCCACGCCGAGGGTCTTTTTCTGTACCACGATGCAAGGACCAGCCTCAATCACAGTTACAGGGATGATCTTACCGACCTCATCGAAAATCTGTGTCATACCAACTTTTTTCCCTAAAACGGCTTTTTGCACATTTAGCACCTCCTCCAACTGGTGAGTCAGATATCAGAAGTCTGAGTGCCGGACAAGAGGCCTGTACTCTGGCTTCCTACTTCTGTGTTGCTACAGTTTGATTTCAATATCCACTCCGGCTGGCAGATCAAGGCGCATCAGCGCGTCAATCGTCTTTGGCGTCGGCTCAAGGATATCAATCAAGCGCTTGTGAGTACGCATTTCAAACTGCTCGCGGGAGTCCTTGTACTTGTGGGGCGCTCTGATCACGGTATAGATGCTCTTCTCCGTCGGCAGCGGAATGGGGCCGGAAACTGCAGCTCCGGTCCTTTTGGCCGTCTCCACAATTTTGCTCGATGATTGGTCCAGAAGCTGGTGGTCAAACGCCTTCAGACGGATACGAATCTTTTGTTTGGCCATTATTCTCCCTCCTCGGCTGGCAATTAAGCTCACTGCCAGCAATGTATTGCCGGTAACAACCCTACTCGATAATCGAGGTAACCACGCCGGCGCCCACGGTACGACCGCCCTCGCGGATCGCGAAACGCAGGCCCTCTTCGGTGGCAATGGGGGTAATCAGCTCCAGTTTCATCTGCACATTGTCGCCCGGCATAACCATTTCCACGCCTTCCGGCAAGGTGATAACTCCAGTCACGTCGGTAGTACGGAAGTAAAACTGCGGGCGGTACCCGTTGAAAAACGGGGTGTGACGGCCGCCTTCTTCTTTCTTCAGCACATAAACCTCCGCCATAAACGTGGTGTGCGGTTTGATACTGCCGGGTTTGGCCAACACCTGCCCGCGCTCAATCGACTCCCGGTCAACGCCCCGCAACAGCACGCCAATGTTGTCCCCGGCTTCCGCCTGATCCAGAATCTTGCGGAACATCTCTACGCCAGTCACAACCGTCTTGCGTGGCTTCTCGGCAAAACCGACAATCTCGACTTCTTCCTGCACTTTGACGACTCCGCGCTCTACCCGACCAGTGGCTACCGTGCCGCGGCCGGTAATGGTGAAAACGTCTTCTACAGGCATCAAAAACGGCTTGTCACGGTCACGTTCCGGAGTCGGGATGTATTCGTCTACCGCATCCATCAACTCCCAGATCGACTTGCAAGATTCGCATTCCCGGCTGCCGCAGCCGTGCTCCAGAGCCTTAAGCGCCGAACCAATGACTACAGGAGTGTCATCTCCGGGAAATTCATAGGCGTTTAAGAGATCCCGCACTTCCAGTTCCACAAGCTCCAGCAACTCCGGGTCATCAACCATATCGGCCTTGTTCATGTAGACAACGATGTGCGGCACGCCTACCTGGCGCGCTAGCAAAATATGCTCCCGGGTCTGCGGCATGGGGCCGTCAGCAGCCGAAACAACCAAAATCGCCCCGTCCATCTGCGCGGCGCCGGTAATCATGTTCTTAATGTAGTCGGCATGCCCTGGGCAGTCTACATGCGCATAGTGGCGCTTGGGAGTCTCGTACTCCACATGCGCCGTAGAAATAGTAATACCGCGCTCCTTCTCTTCGGGAGCCTTGTCAATCTCATCGTAGGCCGTCTTCTTGGCTAACCCTGACTGAGCCAGACAGGAAGTAATAGCCGCTGTCAGCGTTGTCTTGCCGTGGTCAACGTGACCAATCGTACCGACGTTAACGTGGGGTTTAGTCCTCTCAAACTTTTGCTTTGCCAT
>JAGXSQ010000042.1 GCA_018333395.1 Dethiobacter sp. | reverse complement strand
CCAGGCGTCAAAGTCCTGTGGCGAGGGTTCCGAAGACTGCAGGATATTACTGACATGTGGGAGCTTTTCCATTAGCTCAATACTTATGGGTAATGATAAGCCCTGCGGGAGAGGGCTATGTCTACTCTGAAAATAGCATCTTCCATCTGCCTGGGCGGGTATGTAACCCGCCCCTACGTTGTACGAGCGAGGGGATAAGTCGGGGAGAGTGGCTTGCGTCAAAAATTCTTGCTTAATGTTAAATACTCCTGCAGTGATGACGAAGGACTAGCTATATACTTTTTTTCTTGTTATAAGATATTCTTAGGGCAGATTGGGCGGTCAAGCAAACCTACCTTGATTTTTTGGCCATTTTGCCTCATAATTGCTAGTGGGAGTAGATGTCTGCCTGGTGAGGGCCCCGGACTTCAAATCCGGTGGCGGGCGTTGATCCGTCCGTGGTGGGTTCGATTCCCACCTACTCCCGCCATACTTTCGGTTTTAGGCCTTATGTCTGGTAGGGAAAACCTATAGAAAACTTAGGATTAGGGAGCGGTTTGTCTATGGTCTTGATACCAACGATTCTTTGTGGTGGGGCCGGTTCGCGGCTTTGGCCTGTTTCTCGTGAATTGCATCCCAAACCCTTCATCCGTTTGGCAGACGGGCAAAGCTTATTGCAAAAGGCCTTTTTGCGCAGTGCCTTTTTGCCAGGCGTTAAGGAAATTCTCACTGTTACCAACCGCGAGCTGTTTTTTAAAACCGAAGACGAATTCCATGAAGTTAATCAGGATAAGCTAGCGACATCATTCATTCTGGAGCCTTTCGGGCGCAATACCGCCGCTGCCGTTGCTGCCGCGGCGCTGCAGGTTGCTGATAGCTACGGCGAAGATGCTTTCATGCTAATCTTGGCGGCAGATCATCTGATTGCCGACCAGCCGGCCTTTGCGAACGCCGTCGCCCAGGCGGCAGAATTAGCGCAACAAGGAAAGCTTGTTACTTTTGGCATCCGGCCTAACTCCCCGGAAACCGGTTACGGCTACATCGAGGCAGACGGAAATACTGTACAGCGGTTTGTCGAAAAACCTTCGCTTGAGGAAGCCAAAGGCTATCTGCAAACCGGCCGCTTCCTTTGGAACTCCGGCATGTTCTGTTTTACTGCCGGTACAATACTACGGGAAATGGCAGAGCACTGTCCGGCTGTTCTTGCAGCCACCAGAAAATGTAGCGAACAATCCCGCTCTGCCGCAGGCAAAGACTTCAGGCAGCTTGAACTTAATCCCGAATACTTTCAAGAGGTTCCTAGCATCTCCATTGATTATGCGGTGATGGAAAAGTCTCGCCATGTTTCGGTCGTCCCCTGCGAGATCGGCTGGAGCGATATCGGCTCGTGGAGCGCCTTGGGAGATCTCGTTCCGACCGATGCCGCAGGGAATCAGGTGGAGGGCGAAGCGCTACTCTACAACACCGCCAACTGCTATATCAGGAGCGACGAGCGTCTCGTGGCTGCGGTAGGCGCACAAAACCTAATCATTGTCGACACTCCCGACGCGCTGCTGGTTGCCGAGCGGTCTTGCGCCCAGGATGTCAAACATATTTTCGCTGAACTAAAAGTCAAAGGTCACCAGGCCCACAGGTTGCACCGCACCGTTTATCGCCCCTGGGGCACTTATACTGTTTTGGAAGAAGGCTCCCGCTTTAAAATCAAGCGCATTGTCGTTAAACCCGGCGCTTCGCTCTCCCTGCAGTTGCACCACCACCGCAGTGAGCACTGGATCGTCGTCAGCGGCATGGCCAAAGTCGTAAACAACAATAGCGAACAGTACGTGAACACGAACGAATCTACTTACATTCCGGCCGGACATGAGCACCGGCTGCTAAACCCTGGTCTGATCGATCTGGTGATGATTGAGGTGCAAAGCGGCGACTATCTGGGTGAAGATGATATTGTGCGCATTAATGATATTTATGGCCGGTGTGAAAAAGAGGAAATCAAGGAAGTTTAAATGCTGCTGAGCGAAAGTAAATTTCATTAAATGATAACTTATGACAAAACGGTGGTGAGGGGAGGCTAAATTTTGGGCTTCAGCAGACAAGGGATGGGAACGGCGGCGTTATTGCTTGTGATTGGCACTGCATTAAGCCGTGTTCTCGGCATTGTCCGTGAAACAGCCATCGCTTACCAATTTGGAGCTACGGCGCAGACAGACGCTTATCTGGTGGCATTAATTGTTCCCATGGCGATCTCCAGTATTGTGATCGGTGCTTTAGCCACCGCTTTTATTCCCGTATTTACCGAGTATCGTCTTCAGAGCGGTGAGAAAGAAGCCTGGGCCATAGGGAACGCCGTGATTAATTTGGCGGCACTTATTCTTTTCATCGCTGCCATTATATATTTTCTGACAGCACCTTTTTTTATTGCCCTAGTCGCCCCCGGTCTTGCGCCGGAAGCTGGCAGGCTGGCAGTTGACCTATCACGCCTGCTCTCTTCCGTCATTATCTTGAACGGACTTATTGGCATTGCGAATGCACTGCTCCGTTCCTATCATCATTTTACCTATCCGGCTTTTGCCGGCCTTTTGCATAATCTCGGCATGATTAGCGGCACATTATTCTTGGGCGGTGCACTTGGTATTAGTGGCCTAGCCATTGGAGCTTTAGTCGGCTTGGCTGCCAATCTGCTGATCCTTTTTGTTCCTCTGTCTCAACAGAAGAAACTTTATCAGCCGACTATGTGCGGCTTGCGCCACCCCGGCACAAAAAAAATCGGCTTGCTGCTGCTCCCCATAATTATCGGTTCGGCTGCCGGCCAGATTAATTTGCTGGTAGACAGGAGCCTTGCTTCCGGTTTGACGGAAGGCAGTATTTCCGCGCTGAATTTTGCTGACCGGCTGGTCGGTTTACCAATGGGGATCTTTGTAGCCTCCGCGACTACGGCTGCTTATCCTTTCCTGGCAGAACAGGCGGCTCTCAAAAATATGCACGAGTTGCGCCGTATTTTTTCAGAGGGGTTACGCATGCTTTGGTTTATCATTTTTCCTCTGGTTGTTGGCTTATTAATTCTTGACGAACCCATCGTCCGACTGCTTTTTGAGCGAGGCGCCTTTGATGCGGCAGCCACAAATTTGACTTCGGTGGCTCTGTTTTATTATTCTCTCGGTATTCTTGCCCACGCCGCAAGCGCCATGCTTTCCAGTGTATATTTTGCACTGCAGGATACTGCTACCCCGATTAAGCTGGGTCTGCTTTCAGTAGGGTTAAATATTATCCTTAATTTGATTCTCGTAGGCTATATGGCGCATGCCGGCTTGGCGCTGGCCACTTCCATCGCCGGCACAGTCACCTGTATTTTACTGGCGATTACTTTGCGCCGTCGTCTGGGGCATCTAGACGGGCGGCGCATGCTTCGTTCTGTAGGCAAGTTTGCTTTAGCCTCTTTGCTGATGGGAATAGCAGTAAGCGTTGCTTATGGTTATTCCGCCGCTTTTTTTGATGCGACTATTTTTGCCCATCAACTACTGCAGGTGGGTGGCCTGATTAGCTTGGGGGGAGCGGTTTACTTTGTTACTGCTGCCCTGCTGCGGACTGAGGAACTGGTTTGGTTAAGTCGTCGAGTGAGGGAGAAGCTGTTGCCTGGTAAGACAGGATAGTTTCGGATAGTACTGTTGCTAAGGATAAATCTGCAGAACTTTAGTGCGTAGATTTGTAAAGGATATTTCTGGAGAATTCAAAATAGAAAGGGGGATAATTATTCTTATGAAATTGTTAATCTATATCCCTACTTGGAACCGATACGAATCTTTAATGGAGCAGCTTGAAGTCTTGAAATCTGTTACAAAAAAAGATGAATTTATGGTTGTGGTCAGTGATAATGCTTCAGCCCAAGAGGAATATTTGAAGGTGATGGATTTTTGCAACGAACAAAGTAATTTTGAGTACCGAAAGCATTGTTCTAATTTAGGTGCCAACCCTAATATTGTTAATGGGTTTTTATTTTGCGACAAGGCAGAATATTTGTGGATCCTAAGTGACGATGACTTACTAAAACCTGGAGCTGTGGAGAAAGTCCTAGATTGGTTAAAAAAATATGAGCCAGATTTTTTATATGTAGTACACAACCTGAGCGAAACAGAAAATTTCCTGAAAGCAGATCAACCTTGGTTAGTGAAGCATATTAACGACGGAATGGGTTTAATCAGTCTGGTTGTCTATAAATCTTCCTTTGTTCGACCAAATATAAGAGCCGGGTATGATAATTTACTAAGTTGCTTTCCGCACATGGCAATTCTATTTGAAAGTACAAAAGGCAAAATGGCAGGAGTTTGCAGAATATTGAGAGATGAGCTATTTTATCCCCATGAACCGTTGCCATCAGCAGAGGCTATAGTTTATAATCATTCCTTTTTTGGATTTACTCATTTAGTAAATAATTTGGAAGAAGGTCTAAGGAAACCTTTTATTAAGTCTTGGTGGTCTGCTAATTGGTTTAGAGTAGCCAGAAACATGAAACATTCTCCAATACAGTTTGCTATTTTCAGAAGTTTGCTTTTTGAGCACATCAGTTTTTTTGGAATTCAGTGGATAATTTTAATGATTCTAAGGCCAATAATTCTTTTAGGCCTCTTCCTTAGATCTCGCATAAAAAGCATTAAACATGACTTGGCAAAACAGGTGGATTAATCTTTACCCTGTTTGATGGATGGTGGAAACTTGTGGCATTTTAGACAAAGGAATTGCCCGTTTTTCGTCGAATACAGGCAGAGGGACAGGGCATGGCTCAAGAAGTTCAGTGTCGAACAAGCTAAAAATTTTTAAATGCAGAATGAAGCTAGATAACCTGCAGAGCGAGGTGCATATTTGATGAAAGTAGTTATTCTTGCCGGTGGGGCAGGGACTAGGATAAGCGAAGAGACTGATCTTAGGCCAAAACCCATGGTAGAGATTGGTGGCAAACCGATTCTGTGGCATATCATGAAAACTTATTCACATTATGGCTTTAATGATTTTGTCATTTGCCTTGGTTACAAAGGGTATCTTATCAAGGAATATTTCGCGCATTATTTTCTTCATCAGTGCGATGTGACATTTGACTTTAGAAACAGTAATGAGCGAATCGTTCACAGTCATAAGGCGGAACCCTGGAAAGTTACCTTGATAGACACAGGTTTGAACACAATGACGGGTGGGCGCATTAAACGAATTGCCCCTTATGTCGGTAACGAAACATTTATGCTGACCTATGGTGATGGGGTAAGTGATGTGCCTTTGCAGCAACTGCTTGACTTTCATAGTTCACACGGCAAAGATGCTACCGTAACATCTGTCCAGCCCTCTGGCAGATTTGGAGCGTTAAATCTTGATGATAATGATAAAGTCATTTCCTTTCTTGAAAAGCCAAAAGGAGATGGAGCATGGATAAATGGGGGCTTTTTTGTTTTAGAGCCAAAGATTTTTGACTATATTGAGGGTGATGACACCATCTGGGAAAGAGAACCTCTGGAAGGCTTGGCAAAAGATGAGCA
The DNA here is from genome assembly GCA_018333395.1 of Dethiobacter sp. The sequence goes on along the minus strand of JAGXSQ010000042.1, from coordinate 13,163 downwards.
GCTGATTGCGTTTAAACACCATGGATTTTGGAAGCCCATGGACACTTTGCGTGATAAGATAGAATTAGAAAGTCTCTGGAACACCACAAAAGCACCGTGGAAGGTGTGGGAATAATATGTTTGGCAATGTCTACAAGGACAAAGTTGTGCTTCTAACAGGGCATACAGGCTTCAAAGGCTCATGGCTTGCTTTGTGGCTTAAAGAGCTGGGAGCAAAGGTTGTTGGTTATTCACTTAATTTGCCATCAACACCTAATCACTTTGAATTGCTGGCTCTTGATATTGTTTCTATAACTGGTGATATTAGGGATAGGGGAAAATTAGCGGAAACTTTTAATAAATACAGGCCAGAGATAGTGTTCCATCTTGCCGCCCAGCCGCTTGTCAGATATTCATATAAGGATCCTGTTTTTACTTTTGAGACAAACATTATGGGGACGGTAAATGTCTTTGAAACTTGCAGGCAAACTGAATCTATTAGGGCTATAGTCAATATTACCAGCGACAAGTGCTATGAAAACAGGGAATGGGTTTGGGGATATCGGGAAAATGACCCAATGGGGGGCTATGACCCTTACAGTGCATCCAAGGGATGCGCAGAGCTTGTCACAAATTCTTACAGGAATTCCTTCTTTAATCTGAAAGACCACGGCAAATCACACCATATCCTGCTGGCTAGTGCAAGGGCAGGAAATGTAATAGGTGGCGGTGATTGGGGAGAGGACAGGTTGATTCCTGACATTGTAAAGGCAGCAAGCAAAAATGAAAGCGTGTTAATAAGAAGTCCCCAGGCAACCCGTCCTTGGCAGCATGTGTTGGAGCCTTTGTCTGGCTACCTGTTGTTGGGGCAAAAACTCCTGGAAGGCAAAAAGGAGTTTGCTGAAGGGTGGAACTTTGGGCCAAATGATGAGAGATCCCTTACTGTCCAAGAAGTATTAGAGAGCATTAAGCAAGACTGGCACAAAATAGCTTATTTTATTCAGCAGCAAACGGGGCAGATGCACGAGACAAATTTGCTTAGGCTGGACTGTTCTAGAGCACATATCGATCTCAAGTGGGGCAGTGTCTGGAATGCAAGTAGGACCTTTGAAAAAACAGTCAACTGGTACAAGAAATATTACGAAGAAAACGCTATTGACAGTAGGGACGATTTGGCAAGCTATCTTTCTGATGCAAGGTCTAAGCAGTCGGAGTGGACAAAAGCATAAGCTGGGGGGTGCGCAAAGGTGAATAGGCAGGAGCAACTTAAACAGGAAATTTTTGCGAAAACAAAAGAGTACTATGAATTGGTGCACAAACCGGTTCAATCTGCAGAATTTATTCCTGGCAAGTCAAAAATCAGCTATGCCGGTAGAATCTTTGACGAAAAAGAGATGATCAGCCTTGTTGACAGTTCCCTTGACTTCTGGCTTACCGCCGGCAGATATGCGGAAAAGTTTGAAAAAGATTTTGCAGAGTTTTTAGGAGTTGAATACTGTTTACTTACCAATTCCGGTTCTTCAGCCAATCTTCTGGCTTTTATGGCCTTAACTTCCCCAAAGCTGGGGGCAAGGAGCATAAAAAGAGGCGACGAGGTCATTACTGTTGCTGCAGGATTTCCCACAACGGTTGCCCCCATAATCCAGTACGGTGCGGTCCCTGTATTTGTGGATGTGGTCTTGCCTACATACAACATAGATTGTTCTCAACTTGAAGCAGCTTTATCAGCTAAAACAAAGGCTGTCATGATTGCTCATACCCTGGGCAATCCTTTTGATCTTGAAAAAGTAAAAGCCTTTTGCGATAAACATAACCTATGGTTGATAGAAGATAATTGCGATGCTTTAGGCTCAAAATATCATGGAAAATATACAGGAACTTTTGGACAGATAGCCACATTTAGTTTCTACCCTGCACATCATATCACCATGGGTGAAGGAGGTGCTTTAGTTACGAATGATACCCAACTCCATAGAATAATTGGCTCATTTCGTGATTGGGGCAGAGACTGCTGGTGTGACCCTGGCAAAGATGATACTTGCCGTAAAAGATTTGAATGGCAATTAGGGAGCCTTCCTTTTGGCTATGACCACAAATACATCTATTCTCACCACGGTTATAATCTGAAAGTGACAGATATGCAGGCAGCCATAGGCGTGGCCCAATTGGCGAAGTTGCCAACCTTTATCGAGGCTCGCCAACGCAATTTCCAGCTACTTTATGAAGGGTTGCGTGGTCTGGAGGAATTTTTTATTCTGCCAGAGGCAACGCCCGGTGCTGCTCCAAGTTGGTTTGGTTTCCCGATAGCTGTCCGCCCAGAAGCGCTCTTCACCCGTAATCAAGTAGTCCAGTATCTGGAGTCACACAAAATTGCTACGCGGATGTTATTTGGCGGAAATCTCATTCGCCAACCGGCCTATCAAGAAGTTCAATATCGGGTAATAGGTGAGTTGAGAAATTCAGACTTTGTGATGAATCAGGTCTTTTGGATTGGGGTTTATCCCGGGCTTTCATCCTCCATGCTGGAGTATGTGCTGGAAGTATTTCGGCAGATACCGGAGAAACTCTTATGAGATGCTTTGTAACTGGCGGTACAGGCCATATTGGCTCATACCTGGTGCGCTTATTGCTGGAACAGGGCTATCAGGTCGCCGCACTAATCCGGCCAACCAGTGATCCATGGCGGATTAAAGATGTGCTTAATCGTTTGCAGATTATTCCGGGAGATTTGGCTGCCATGGAAGAAGCGGCAGCAAGTGTGCGAAGTTTTGCGCCTGAGATGGTCTTTCATCTTGGCTGGTACGGCGTGGGCAGCAGCCATCGTAACGACCCTGCCCAAGTGACACAGAACTTGGCTGGCACGCTGAAGCTACTGCAATTAGCATCTGAAAGCGGCTGCCAGCGCTGGATTTGCTTGGGTTCCCAGGCCGAGTATGGGCTTTGTGACGGAGTTTTGACTGAAGAATTGCCGGTCCGCCCTGTAACCCTTTACGGGGCAACAAAACTTAGCGTGGGACTTCTGAGTCAAAAGCTTTGTGAGACTTATAACGTCGGATTTACCTGGCTTCGCTTACTTGCCACTTATGGGCCCATGGATGACCAGCAGCACATGATTCCCTATGTTATTTTGACACTTCTGCGAGGGCAAAGCCCGGCATTGAGCCCGGGTGAGCAACGCTGGGATTATCTGTACGTTGAGGATGCCGCCAGAGCCATCTGGCAGGCTGCCACCATGCCTGCCGCCCAAGGCGTCTTCAATTTGGGTTCAGGCGAGGCAGCCACTGTAAAAAGTATTGTTGAACGTATCCGGGATATGATTGACCCTAGTCTGACGCTTGACTTCGGCGCAGTCCCTTATCGCCCAGACCAGGTTATGTGTTTGCAGGCAGATATTTCCCGCTTGCAGCAGGCTACGGGCTGGGCGCCACAAGTAAGCTTAGATGAGGGGTTGAAGCGGACTGTGGAGTGGTATCGGGAGAACTGTGGTCGATACTAGCGTTACTCTTGATTTATCAGTGCTCATTCTCCTGTCTTTGGGGGACGCTATGAGTTAGGCAAGGGAGGATCTTATGAAGGTTTCAGACTATATTGCCAGTTTCTTGTATGCTCAAGGTGTACGCCATGTCTTTGAAGTGGTGGGCGGAATGATCACTCACTTGGTGGATTCAATTCACTGTCAAGGTAAAATTCAGCTTGTAAGCACTCATCATGAGCAGGCAGCAGCTTTTGCGGCTGAAGCTATGGCTCGTATTACAGGGGTGCCAGGCGTGGCCATGGCAACTAGTGGGCCGGGAGCCACTAATCTGATGACTGCGATTTGCAGTTGCTATTTTGACTCCTCACCTGCCGTCTTCATCACCGGTCAGGTTAACCGTCATGAGCAAAAAGGCAGTCTTCCTATCCGCCAGCTAGGTTTCCAGGAGACCGACATTGTGGCCATGGCTGCCCATGTTACTAAGGCAGCTTGGTGCGTGCAGTCGCCCGAAGAGATACCATCACTATTGGCAAAAGCGTTCACTATAGCTTTATCAGGCAGGCGTGGGCCGGTGCTGATTGACATTCCTATGGATGTGCAAAGGGCGCAAATCTCCGGCACGGAGATAAATTTTTTGCAGGCTTCACATCAGAGAGGTCCAGATCCTGCAAAAATTGAGGAATTACTGGCTGCCTTAAGTGCTGCTAAACGGCCTCTGATTTTGGCAGGCGGCGGGATCAGTTCAGCAAGGGTAACAGATTTATTCAGGAAATTTGCGGAAAAGGTTAATGTACCGGCTGTAAATTCGTTGATGGCTGTAGATTTGCTGCCTTGTCTTCATCCGCTGCGAGTAGGAACCATAGGCAGTTATGGGAATCGTTGGGCTAATATTGCTATTGGCAAATCAGACTTCTTATTGGTATTGGGCAGTCGGCTTGACGTTCGGCAAACAGGTTCGGAAACAGAAGCGTTTAAAGGTAGCCGTATTGTTTATCATGTGGACATTGAGGCAGGTGAGATTAATAACCGTGTGCAAGGTTGTGAAGCCATCGTCGCTGATTTGTCTGCTTTTTTTGAGTCAGGAATACAGTTAGCTGCAGAATCAACATTTACCGAGAGACAAGATTGGTTTGCGGAAATTCGCAAGCTCCGGGAGAACTGGCCTGATGCTGATGAACTGCAAGACATACCAGGGATCAATCCAAACCAGTTTATGCACCAATTGTCAGCCTCCTCCCTCCTAGCGTCTGCATTTTTGGTCGATGTGGGTCAACATCAGATGTGGGCGGCGCAGTCGTTGAAGTTGGCAGAAGGCCAACGTTTTCTCACGTCAGGCGGCATGGGGGCAATGGGGTTTGCTCTGCCTGCGGCTATCGGCGCGGCTTTAGCCTGCGAGGGGCAGCCGGCAGTGATGATTGCCGGCGATGGTGGCTTTCAAATGAATATTCAGGAGTTGCAAACCATAGCCCATCATCAACTGCCGGTAAAGATGGTCGTCATCAATAACCTGTGTTATGGTATGGTTCGCCAATTCCAGCAGAGCTATTTCGAGGAGCGCTATCAGTCTACTTACTGGGGTTATTCAGCTCCCGACTTTGCTAAAGTAGCAGGTGCTTATGGGATTGCCACCTGCACTGTAAGCAACCAATCTGAAGTGCCACAAGCTCTTGAAAAAATGTGGCAGGACCCAAAAACACCTTTTCTCTTGCAAGTGATGGTTGATGTTTATACCAATACTTATCCAAAGATAGCTTTTGGACGGCCAATCACGGAGATGGAACCGTTTGTCAAGCCGCTCGAGATGGAAAGCACATGAGTAGGGGTGTGTCGGCGATGGAAATTAAATTGTCCATAGCTATTCCGACGTATAACGGTGTTCAGGCCATCCGCGAAACTCTCGACAGCATCGTTTCACAGCTTGAAGAGGGCGTGGAAATTGTCGTATCCGACAATGCCTCAACCGACGGTACGGCGGAGATTATCCGGGAATATCAGGCGATGTATCCGTTGATACGTTATTTTTGCAATGATGAGAATGTTGGGGCTGATCGAAATTTTGATCTGGCGGTCAGGAGGGCGAAAGGAGAATATGTTTGGCTGTTCAGTGATGATGACAAGATAGCTGCCGGGGGCATTCGCAAAGTTATGAGTGTGTTGCAGGCTCATAGTGATTTGGCAGTAGTCTTCATTAATTACGCGGTCTATAGCAGCGATTTGAGGAAATGTCTTAAAGAAAGAGTGCTGGAAAAGAAGAATGATCTTTACTGTGAGAACGCCGATAGGTTCTTGGCCGTTGTAAAAATCGCTCCGGTTTTTGTATCCTCCAATGTCATACGTAGAGCTCTTTGGGAGCAGACAAACTCAGAGTTTTATATAGGAACCAACTGGATACATTATGGTACAATGCTTTCTCTTCTTCCCGGCCACCCATCCTACTATGTGTCTTTTCCTTATGTTCTGCTAAGATCGGGAGGACTCCGCTGGAAAAGGGATGGTATTCAGCTAATATATGGATGCGAACTCATAAAGATTATTCGCGAGTGTCCAAAACTTGGATATAGCACACACTCTACCAGAGAAGCGCTTAATGTCATGCTTCATAGTTTACCTATGACAATAATTGGTTGCAAACTAGAGGGTCTTTCAGTTACTCGACTTTTATTGGGAAAGATAGTAAAGCATTATGCTCACTATCCTTCTTTTTGGATACGAGATTTAGCTTTGCTTCTTCTGCCAAGTATTTTTTATAAACTTGTGTGGGAATTGTACAAGATTCCGTTATTAAGGAATTTTTATAAGAGAAGCAAATTCTTGATCCAGCATAAGTGGATCAGAAAACAATTATAATCGTTTCTCAGGGGCTTACCTTTGAGCGTGATACAATCGGGAGAACAGTGGAACAGTGTTATTAGTTAATCTGGATTCATGAAAGGCGAGGGGGCTGCCGGCAAATGAGTCGCACCGATGGCGTGGCAAGAGAACAACATCCGCTGGTTAGCATCTGTCTACCCGTTTATAACGCGGAGAAAACAATAACGCAGACTCTCTGCTCAATCCTTGGACAAACCTACCGAAATACGGAGATACTTGTCTTTGATAACGCCTCTACAGATAATACCCCGTCATTATTGGGTGAGTTTAGTGATCCCAGACTAAAAATCTACCGGAACGAAGTCAATATTGGGGCGGAAAGAAACTTTAGCAGGGCGGTGCAGTCAGCGAGCGGTGAATATATTGCCCTTTTCCATGCTGACGACCTGTATCTGCCGGAGATGGTGGAAAAACAGGTGGCAGCTTTTCAGAAAGACCCGGCTGTCGGGGCGGTCTTTACTCTGGCCAATTTTATTAACAGCCGTGGGGAAATAATCGGCGAGAGTAACTTGCCGCTTGAATTAATGAGCAAAGAAAGCTATTTTTTTCGCGAGATATTTGAGGCAATACTTGGAAGTCTGAACTTCTTAGTCTGCCCGAGCGCCATGGTTAGAAGTGAGCTATATAAGGAATTGATGCCTTTTAATGTGGAGAAATTCAGAACATCCGCAGATTTGGATATGTGGCTGCGGATTTTGGCGACTCACCCGATTGTAATTCTACAGGAAAAACTAATGAGTTATCGCTTCAGCATTGAACAGGGGAGTTACCAGTTTGCCTGTCTGCGCACTGAACGCGCTGACTATTTTGAGGTAATGGATTACTATTTATCAAGGCAGGCCGAATCTAATTTTTCCGCTAAAGCTTTAGTTAAATATGAACTGGCAAAAAATATTGACAGAGTAAGATGTGCCAAAAATTATCTGCTTAAAAGTCAGTCGTCGGAGGCAAAAAGGCTGCTGATAGAAACTTTTTCAGCTAGTATGTTCTGGGGGTTCGGCGGAGCCGGCGGAGGTGTGGGCGCGCAGAAGGTTTTGGTCTACTGGCTTTTTGCCGCCATAAGTGTAGCGTTGTTTAAGTTTGGCTTGGGGCAATGTTTGGCAAGAAGCTTACAAAGATTATTGCCGAAACGAGGCGTACTATGAAAATAATGGCCGCATTTTTAAAATACGATTACGGGATTAAAGAGAGAGGCGAGTCCTTGGAAAAAACAGCCTTTCTCCCGGCCTTGCAGCAAGTCAGTGGGAATGTAATACCTTTTTGGCTTGAAGATCACGGTTATTGGGAGGATAAGCAAAAACTGCAAAACAACATATTGGAATTTGCAGCAGAGAATAATCCGGACATTATTTTTTTCATTTTGATGAGAGACGAAGTGACAAAAAAAACAATTGAATGTTTGTCGAAAAATTATACTACTGTAAACTGGTTTTGTGATGACCAATGGCGCTTTGAGAATTTTACAAGATTTATAGCCCCAATACTTACATATTCCATCACAACTGATAAGTATAGCTTAATGAAATATCAGCAGCTTGGCATAAAAAATGTAATCCTCTCACAATGGGGTGCGGGTGATTATGTGGAGAATATTGATTTTGACAATATTGAATACAAATATGACGTTTCATTTGTAGGCGGCAAAAATCCAACCAGAGCCTGGATAATAGACTATTTGAACAAAAAAGGATATCGCGTTACATGTTTTGGTAACGGTTGGCATGAGGGATCGGTCAGCTATGCAATAATCAAAGATATTTTTTTGCGCTCCAAAATTAGCCTGAACTTATCAAATAGTGTACAGAGCGATTTTAGATATTTGTTGTCTTCTTGGCAAAGCGTCAAGGAATATTTGAGCAGTCAAAAAAGGATAGAGCAAATAAAAGCGAGAAATTTTGAGATACCTTGTTATGGTGGCTTTCAAGTGACTAATTACGCCCCAGGCATAGAGGATTACTATACAATTGGAAAAGAAATTGCTATTTATACCGGCCTGGAAGATTTGGCGATGCAGATTGAATATTATTTAAACAATGAGCAGGAAAGAAAAGCAATCTGCTTATCTGGATATAAGCGGTCCAAGGATTATACTTTTGAAAAAAGAATTAAGAAAGTGTTTGAGGAGCTTAGATGAAAAAGGCAGTTCTTTATGTGGGATTTTATAAAGATAACAAAATATTTGACCTTAACGATGCTTTTGCCAACAGAGACAATTGTCTTTATCACTATTCTTTACTGAGAGAAAAGCTGGCAACCCGGGATTTTGCTTTAGCCACGCAGGATATTAATAATGTTAACGAAGCTCAGTTTGTTATATACAACGAAATGCCTGTTTTTAGGGATAAATCTGTATTATTGAAACAAAACAGTTTTTTGATTATCTTAGAATCGGGGCTTATTCGCCCGGACAATTGGGTAAAAGAGAATCATAAATACTTTAAGAAAATTTTTACCTGGAACGATCAGTGGGTCGATGGGACAAGATATCTAAAATATTGTTGGCCCAACAAAATTCCCGCGAATTTAGATTTTGATCTAAATGAAAAGAATAAACTCTGCACTTTGATAGCAGGCAACAAAACTATGAGACATCCGCTGGAATTATATACTGAAAGGATTAATGCCATCCGTTGGTTTGAACGGTATCACCCGGAGGAATTTGACTTATACGGCATGGGATGGGATAAATATGTTTTCAAAGGCAGAATTATCAACAGGCTAAACAAAATTAAGCCGCTGACAAGGTTGCTGGCCAAAAAATATCCTTCGTACAAAGGAACAGTTGAAACGAAAGCTGAAATATTAAAAGATTATAAGTTTGCAATTTGCTATGAAAACGCCAAGGAAATTCCGGGCTATATCACCGAAAAGATTTTTGACTGCTTTTTTGCCGGTTGTGTGCCAGTTTACTGGGGCGCACCAAATGTTACTGATTTTATACCGGCAAGTACGTTCATTGACAAAAGAAACTTCAAAAGTTATGAGGAACTGTATAAATATATTAAAACGATGTCTACGGCAGAATATCATGGGTATCTTGCTGCCATTGAGAAGTTTGTCAAGAGTGATGCCATGCATTTGTTTAGTGCAGAGAATTTTGCTGAGACGATCACAGCGGAAATTATCGCTAGTCTGACATTAAAAGTGTGAAGGGAGAATGATACATGACTAAGGCAGCCTTAATTACCGGTATTACCGGGCAGGATGGGGCGTATCTGGCTGAATTTTTGCTAAGCAAGGGATATGAGGTTCACGGGATTATCCGCCGGGCGAGCACTTTTAATACCGGGCGGATTGATCATGTCTTTGTAGACAAGCATGACCCCAAGGCCAGACTGTTTTTGCACTACGGAGATTTGGCTGATGCGGGACAGTTGACAAATCTGGTTTATAATATCCGCCCTGCTGAGATTTATCATTTGGGCGCGCAGAGTCATGTGCGGGTCAGTTTTGATATGCCTGAGTACACCGGCGATATCACAGCGCTTGGCACGACAAGGCTTTTGGAGGCGGTCAGGAGAAGCGGCATAAAGACAAAGTTTTATCAGGCATCATCTTCGGAAATGTTCGGGGCAACGGCTCCGCCCCAGAACGAGCAAAGCCTGTTCTATCCGCGCAGCCCCTATGCGGCGGCCAAGGTTTATGCCTATTGGATGGCCGTAAATTATCGGGAAGGGTATAATCTTTTTGCCTGCAACGGGATTCTTTTCAACCATGAATCGCCACGCCGTGGGGAAACTTTCGTAACAAGAAAAATCACCAGGGCTATTGCTAATATTCTGTCTGGGACGCAGGAGAAGCTTTATCTGGGCAATCTTGAATCAAAAAGAGACTGGGGCTTTGCTCCAGAGTATGTCGTCTGCCAGTGGTTGATGCTGCAACAGGATGAAGCCGACGATTATGTGATCGGCACAGGCGAAAGCCATACCGTTAGGGAGTTTGTGGAACTGACCTTTAAGTATGCCGGCATTGAAATTGAGTGGCAGGGTCAAGGTGTCGCTGAAAAGGGCATTATTCGTTCGTTGAAGGATAGCCTGACGGCGAATACGGCTTTAAGACAGGGTAATACTTTGATTGAAATAGACTCGAATTATTTTCGCCCGACAGAAGTTGACTTTTTGCTTGCCGATGCTTCCAAGGCCAAGAAAAAACTGGGCTGGGAGCCGAAGATAACCTTCATGGAGCTGGCAAAGATAATGGTTGACGCCGATATGGAACTGCTTGGTTTAAGTCCCATGGGAGAAGGGAAAAAACTGTTGCAGGACAAGGGCATCGACTGGACTGCTAACAAAGTAACGATTGGAGGCTAGCGGGAGGTGAGCATTTCACCGTTTGCGAAAATATACCTTGCCGGGCATCGCGGCTTGGTTGGCTCGGCACTACTCAGAAAACTGCAGGAAGCCGGGTTTTCTAACCTCTTGCTGCGCACGAGCCGGGAACTGGATTTGCGCAGGCAGTCTGATGTGGAAGCCTTTTTCCAAGAAGAGAAGCCGGAGTACGTCTTTTTGGTAGCCGCTAAGGTAGGCGGGATTATGGCAAATATCAGCGCTCCGGCAGCTTTTTTTTACGATAATATCCTTATCCAAAGCAATGTGATGCATGCTGCCTATAAATTTGGAGTTAAAAAATTATTGTATGTCTCCAGTTCCTGTGCTTACCCAAGACTTAGTCTGCAACCGATGAAAACAGAATATCTGCTGGACGGCAAACCGGAGCCGACTAATGAAGCTTATGCATTGGCAAAGCTTTGCGGCATGAAAATGGCTGAGGTTTATCATCGTCAGTACGGCAGTGCTTTCTTTTCGCTGATTTTCCCAAATATTTATGGCAGCGGCGATAGTTTTGACTTGAATTCTTCCCATGTGATTTCAGCATTAATCAGAAAAATGTCTGAGGCGAAAATCAAAGGCTTGTCAACCGTGGAAATCTGGGGCACAGGCAACGCCAAGAGAGAATTTTTGTATGTTGACGACGTGGCGGATGCGTGTCTCTTTTTTATGGAAAATTTAGTGGGCGGAGAGATTTTGAACGTTGGGGCAGGCAGTGATGTTTCTATCAGAGAATTAGCAGAAATTATTAAAGCTGTGACAGGCTATGAGGGGAACTTATTTTTTAATGCTGACAAGCCTGACGGCATGCCGCAAAAATTACTGGATGTCGCCATCATGCGGCAGCATGGCTGGTCACCAAGTATTTCCCTGCGAGAAGGTTTGCATAAAACCTTTTGCTGGTTCATAGAACATTATGATGAGGCGGTAAGCGGCAAATGAGAAGGGTAAGAATCGGAGACTTGGTAATAGGTGAAGATGAAAAAAAGGCCGTCAATGATGTTTTAGAGAGTGGTAGGCTGTCAGAGGGATTAAAAGTAAAACAGTTTGAAGCGCTTTGGTCTGAATATATCGGGACAGATTATTGTGTCGCTGTAAATTCAGGTACTTCTGCCTTATTAGTCGGGCTATCCGCCCTATTAGCGGACGAGCGATTCCCGAAAATAAAAAAAGGTGCAAAAATTATTACTTCGCCTGTGACTTATGTGGCGACTACCAATGCCATAGTTCTGTTAGGGATGGAGCCTGTCTATGTTGATATCGACCCGGCAACTTTTTCTTTGGATGTCAATCAAATTGCCGATTTATTGAAGACGGATGACCCGGATGAGTATGCTGCAATTCTGCCTGTGCATTTAATGGGTTACCCAAATGATATGGATGCCATAAATTTTCTTGCAGAAAAGTATGATTTGATTGTCTTTGAAGATGCGGCACAGGCTCACGGCTCCTTATACAAAGGGAAGAAAGTGGGCTCGCTCTCTCTGCTGGCAGATTACTCATTCTATATTGCCCACAATATTCAGGTGGGAGAGATGGGCGCTGTAGTAACGAGCGATGCGAAGATCGGCCAACTGATGAAGAGGATTAAGGCTAACGGCAGGACTTGCGCATGCACTGTTTGTCTGCGGAGTGAAGGGAGATGCCCATATCGCAATGCTCCCTTTGATCCAAGGTTTACGCATGAATATATCGGTTTTAATTTTAAGACAACTGAGTTTCAGGCAGCTTTAGCCATCCCGCAGATAAAAAAAGCTGAGGCCATCATCAAGGCAAGACAAGAAAATGTAGCTTTTCTAAATGAAAAACTACAGTGCTATGCAGACATTTTTCAGTTGCCTTTTTACTCCCAAGATGTAAGTTACCTAGCATATCCGATTGTCATCAAGAATAATGCCATCAACAGAAAAGAATTGATGCAAAGCTTGGAACAGCACGGAGTGGAAACCCGTCCATTGTTTGGCTGTATCCCGACCCAGCAGCCGGCGTATAGTTATTTGCAGCAACAGTACGCAAAAAAGCTGCCTACTGCTGATTATGTCGGCAGCAGCGGTTTTTATCTTGGTTGCCATCAGTACTTGAGCCGGGAGGACTTGGAATACATCAGCCAAGCTTTTCGCCTCGTGAGAGAGATGGTATAATTTTTAAGGTAGACACCCATGCTCCCATAAAGACGGGGGCACCATTAGAAGGATGAGAATGCGCCTCAGCTAGCCCTCACCCTAGCCCTCTCCCGCAGGGAGAGGGTAATAGCCGGGAAGGGTGCTGTAGGGGCGAACCTGCGTGTTCGCCCGGTTGCTCTCCCGCAGGGAGAGGGGAATTGTTGGGATGGCAGAAGGGAACACTTATGTCCTCGCTCGTACCACGTAGGGGCGGGTTTCAAACCCGCCCAAGCAGATGGAAGATGCTATTTTCAGGGTAGAACCCCATGCCGCTTGCGGCACCATCAGAAGGATGAAAATACGCCTCAGCTGGCCCTCACCCTAGCCCTCTCCCGCAGGGAGAGGGGA